>DEZY01000129.1:0-204 GCA_002365735.1 Actinobacteria bacterium UBA3120 | reverse complement strand
TGACTTCGAACTCTTCGGTGGTAAATGCTGCATTCATGGTTCTTGCTCCCGATCCTTGTCTCATTCGTATTTGGTTAGGTTAACCAATAGTACTGACTTTCATCTATTAATCTGGTGAAGATTTTCCCGGTGATAGATACATCGATACCCGGGGTGGGTTGTTAACAACCCCCCGGTCAAGTTAGGGAACTAAGTTTTGAAAAG
>DEZY01000031.1:2377-4355 GCA_002365735.1 Actinobacteria bacterium UBA3120 | reverse complement strand
GCTGACATCCGCGACGACATGGTGCTCAAATTGCAGCAGGTTGGGCTCCGGGTGGAGCGTTCGCACCACGAAGTTGGCACGGCTGGCCAGGGTGAAATCAACTACACATTTGACAGTCTGCGCAATTCAGCCGACGACCTCATGAAATTCAAGTACATCATTAAAAATGTCGCTTGGGAGCATGGGAAAACTGCAACGTTTAGGCCAAAGCCACTTTTTGGCGACAACGGTTCCGGTATGCACTGTCACCAATCGCTGTGGCTTGACGGAAAACCACTTTTCTATGACGAAAGCGGTTACGGCGGGCTGTCAGACACCGCTCGTTGGTATATCGGTGGGCTGCTCCACCATGCACCCTCCCTCTTGGCGTTCACGAACCCAACCGTGAACAGTTACCACCGTCTCGTGCCCGGCTTCGAAGCACCTGTGAATCTGGTCTATTCGGCTCGCAACCGTTCAGCATGTATCCGTATCCCTGTCACCGGTGCCTCTCCTAAGGCAAAGCGGGTTGAGTTCCGGGTTCCGGATCCTTCAAGCAACCCTTACTTGGCATTTGCCGCACAGCTCATGGCAGGAATCGACGGGATCAAGAACAAGATTGAACCACTTGCACCCGTGGACAAGGACCTCTACGAACTCCCCCCGGAAGAGTTGGCAAATATTCCGCAGTTGCCGGCATCGCTGGACAAGGCACTTGAAGCACTCGAAGCCGACAACGAGTACTTGCAAGCCGGCGGGGTTTTCCCAGCTGATCTCATTGAAACGTGGATCGACTACAAGCGCACCAATGAAATCAACCCGATTCGGTTGCGTCCGCATCCACATGAATTCGAGATGTACTACGACATCTAAATATCTCGTAGCTTTTGCTTGAAAGACAAGCGGCTACCCTTGTGTGGTTATGACAAAACAAACCGCACTCGGGTGGCTGCTTGTTTGTGTGCAGGTACTTGTATTTCTTGGCTTTTTGCTTTTACCTTGGCGAGCACCAAATGCGCTCTCGCTCATTCTCGGATTGGCGCTCTTTGCAACTGGTCTCGCGGTTGTTGTCGCTTCATTCAAGGCTGTGGGCACCGCACTCACCGCGACACCTGTGCCCCGATCTGGCGTTGGACTTCGCACCACAGGAATTTTCGGGATTGTTCGTCACCCGATTTATAGCGGAGCGCTTGTGGCTCTGCTTGGATTTGTCGTCGCGGTCGGCTCCTGGTTTAGCCTCATTTGGTGGTTGCTTGCGGGCCTGTTTTTCCTAGGCAAGTCTCGCTGGGAGGATTCACTACTCGCCGCCACGAATCCTGGTGAGTGGGAGATCTGGGCCCAAGGAACCCCCGCGCTTATTCCTTACCGTAGAAAATCCGCTCGGTAACCCCACGGGCGCGGCGGGTAGTTCGCAGGTAGTCCTCTTCGAGTTGGCCAACCTTGGACCGCGAGTAACCCATTAGGTAAGCAATTGCAGCGAGTTCATTGACATCAATGGGGAGGACGTCACTTGGCTTGCCTTTCACAAGAACGATTGCGTTGCGGACTTCGCTTGCCAGGGTCCAAGCGCGTTTCAAGGTTTCAGCGTCGAGAGGGCTTACGAGGCCTGCGCCCTCGGCAGCACTGAGCGCCTCGAGTGTTTGGGTCGTGCGAAGTTCAGGTACCGCATGTCCGTGACTCAACTGCAGGAGTTGGATTGTCCACTCAACGTCGCTCAAGCCGCCTCTCCCCAACTTCGTATGACGGGTGGGATCCACGCCCCTGGGTAGTCGTTCGGTTTCCATGCGCGCTTTGAGCCTTCGCATCTCGACCAGTGCCTTGTGGTCAAGGCCGCCCTCTGGGTAACGGACCGAGGAAATCAGGCGTTCAAAGCTCGCCCCCAGATCTTGATCTCCACCAATGAAGCGCGCACGCAGGAGTGCTTGAGCCTCCCATGGGGAGGACCATTTTTCGTAATATGCGGCAAATGAATCTAATGTGCGCACGAGTGGTCCGTTAG
>DEZY01000031.1:1395-2209 GCA_002365735.1 Actinobacteria bacterium UBA3120 | reverse complement strand
TGCGCACGAGTGGTCCGTTCTTCCCTTCCGGGCGCAAGTCAGCATCGATTTCTAGCGGCGGTTCATCTGCCGGGGCGCTCAACAGATTTCGCATTCGGTTGATTCGAGAAAACGCGCTCTTCGCCGCCACTTCGGGGTCGGCACCAACCACCGGCTCATAGACAAACATCACGTCGGCGTTACTGCCAAAACCAAGTTCATTTCCCCCAAATCGACCCATGCCGATGACCGCCACGCGCTCCGTCTGGCTTTCGCTCTTGCTGACGCTTGCAAGAGCCCCGTCAATTGTTGCCTCGGCAACCTCGGTGAGAGCATGACCAACCGTTGTGATCTGACTTAGCCGTAATGCATCAGCTGAGCTGGTTCGAAAGAGTTCACGTCGGCGGATCCCACGAAGGGATGAAACAACGCGTTCGGGATCTTCATGTCGTTTGAGAATCGAATCAATTTCAGGGCCGAGCACGGGAACAACGAGGTCCTCGTTATGAGCCAACATTGAAATTGATTCGGGGGCACGTCTAATGAGGTCAGTCACATATTTACTTGATGCAAGTAACGAAGCCAGCCGTTCAGCAACGAGTGACTCGTCTCGCAGCAGGCGCAGATACCAGTGACTCGAGCCAACTTGATCGCTGACCGACCGGAAAGCGGCGAGTCCGGTGTCAGGGAATGGCGCCTCTGCAAACCATGCGAGCATGACTGGCAACAGTGTCCTTTGAATATTTGCTCGACGACTGACGCCACTTGTGAGTGCCTCGATATTGCGCAATGCCCCCGCAGGATCGAGGAAACCTAATGCGCGAAGTCGCTCTGT
>DEZY01000031.1:0-1264 GCA_002365735.1 Actinobacteria bacterium UBA3120 | reverse complement strand
CGCTCTGTTGCCGCTGCGGTACCTAGACGTGCCTGTGAGGCGTCAAGTCCCGCCACTGCGTTGAGTAAAGGACGGTAGAAGAGTTTTTCGTGGATCCGACGCACTTCAGATCTATTTCGTCCCCACTGCTCTAAGAGCGCTTCAACCGAGTCGCTAGTTATGCCCATGCTTCGCGCAATAACTCGAAGCTCGACTTCATCTGTTGGCATGATGTGGGTGCGACGAAGGTGTCGAAGCTGGATTCGGTGCTCAAGTGTGCGCAGAAAACGGTAAGAGTGCTCAAGTTTTGAGGCTTCTTCACGACCAACGTAACCCCACATTGCCAGCGCCCGCAGGGCATCAATTGTGTTGCTACTTCGAATGAGAACGTCGCTGCGCCCGTGAACTAGCTGTAGCAGTTGGACGGAGAACTCAATGTCGCGAAGACCGCCAGGACCGAGTTTGATTTCCCGATCTGCAACCGACTGGTCAACATGTTCTTCAACCCGTCGGCGCATTGCTTGAACGTCGTTCACGAAGCCGTCACGATCGGCTGCCGCCCAGATAAATGGCTGCACGCCGTGGATGTATTGCTCACCCACGACCTCGTCTCCGGCCACAAAGCGTGCCTTGAGGAGTGCTTGAAACTCCCAAGTGCTGTCCCAGCGTTCGTAGTACCCAACATGCGACTCGACCGTTCGCACAAGGGCGCCCTGCTTGCCTTCTGGCCGGAGGGCAGCATCAACTTCCCAAATTGAGCCTTCCGCGGTACTGGCCCCACATGCGCGCATGAGACCGCGTGCGATTTGAGTTGCGTCTGCGACCGATTCGGTTGCATCCGTTGCAAAAATTACGTCGACGTCTGAAATGTAATTGAGTTCGCGTCCGCCAGTCTTACCCATTGCAAGAACCGCGATGGGTGTGCGCGGCTCGGCGACACCCACCCTGCCCACCGCCAAACCTGCATTCAAGGTCGCATCCGCTAGATCAGAGAGCCAGCCTGCGATTACTTCCATGGGGTAGATGCCGGTCAGGTCACGTACCGCTATCGCGATGAGTTCTTTGAAATAACCGATTCTTAGGGCATCAAGAATCTGGTCCTGTGCTGACTCGGCAATGGGAACCTGATCATTCGGATTGGCCCCAACACAGGTCAGCAGGCGGTTCTTGATTCCTTTCGGTGGCTCGGCAAGGTTCTGCGAGTCCGCGATCATGTCGATTTCAGGGTGGCGCACAAGGAAGTCGGCAAATCGCGTGGAAACACCAAGAATTGTGAGAAGTCGCG
>DEZY01000147.1 GCA_002365735.1 Actinobacteria bacterium UBA3120 | reverse complement strand
TCTGAAAAGCGACCGCAAGGTCGCACCGAAGGTGAAAGCCGCCAACAGGTGGTGAAACTCTCAGGTAGGGGTAACCCTAGGAACAGATGGGGTACTGACAAGTACGCCCATCTACCTTGGAGAGCCACATGAATCAGGCACGTTTCGTTGATCGTCACATTGGACCGCGCAAGTCCGATGTGGGGCACATGCTTTCGGTACTGGGGTATGAATCCATCGAAAGCTTCACACAAGCGGTTGTGCCAGAGGTGATTCGTTGGAATGAGGCCCTTGATCTTCCACCAGCCCTCACTGAAGAAGAGGTAGTCGACGCGGCGAGATCACACGCCGAGAAGAATAAAGTGAAAACCAGTCTGATTGGTGTGGGATATTACAACACGCACACACCGGCAGTCATCAAGCGAAACGTCCTAGAAAACCCAGCCTGGTACACGGCCTACACGCCGTATCAACCCGAAATCTCCCAAGGTCGCCTCGAAGCGTTGATCAATTTTCAGACCATGATTGAGGATCTCACTGGGCTTCCAGTCGCTGGTGCATCCCTCCTCGACGAACCAACCGCAGTGGCCGAAGCGATTACCCTGTCGATTCGTAAGAGTAAAAAGGGCGCCCACGCGATCTTGGTGGACCAGGACACCCACCCACAGACACTCGCGGTACTCAACACCCGGGCCAACCCACTGGGGATAGAAATCCGCATGTGGGACGCAAATGAGCCGATCCCGGCGGGTGACTTCGCCGGGGTAGTCGTGAGCTACCCGGGTTCTTCGGGCGAAATCAAAAACCTTTCGCCGATAATTGAGGGCATCAAATCGATAGGCGCGATGGCGATTGTGACAACGGATCTTTTGGCTTTGACGCTGATTGAGTCACCGGGAGCCCTCGGTGCGGACATAGTCGTGGGATCGGCACAACGTTTTGGTGTGCCGATGGGCTTTGGCGGACCCCACGCTGGGTTCATGTCTGTGCGCTCAGGTTTAGAACGCAGCCTGCCGGGTCGGCTGGTCGGGGTCAGTGTCGATGCGGATGGCGTGCCCGCCTACCGGCTGGCGCTACAAACCCGCGAACAACACATCCGGCGGGAGAAGGCGACAAGCAATATTTGCACAGCTCAGACGCTGCTCGCAATTATTTCCGGCATGTATGCCGCCTACCACGGACCGCGGGGCCTCACAGCTATTGCCGAACGTGTCAACGAGTTGACCACAATATTGGCACACCATCTCGCCCAACACGACTACGAACTTGAGTCCGAATCATTCTTTGACACAATCACAATCAGATCTGCTCACGCCCGAGATCAAGCAGACGCACTGGAAAGGGCGGGGATCAACGTGCGTCGCACGAGTGTCGGGCAATTTGGCATTTCACTAGATGAAACCTCGACGCGAGCAACTATTGAATCGATCGCGGCAGTGCTCACTGCAGGATCTTCAATCGTGGAGGACAATTCACACGCACGTTCGATTCCGAGCTCATCGATGCGAGCGAGTAATTTCCTTGAGCATCCGGTTTTCAATAAGTACATGTCTGAGACTGCCATGCTGCGCTATCTGCGTAAGTTGGCTGACCAAGACATTGCACTTGATCGGTCAATGATTCCATTGGGTAGTTGCACCATGAAACTCAACGCGACAGTTGAAATGGAACCGATCACTTGGTCAGAGTTTGCCAACATTCATCCATTTGCACCCCTTGATCAAGCTGCGGGCTACCTCGAATTGATTCGCGAGCTTGAGGCTTACCTGGTTGAAATCACCGGGTACGACGCAGTGTCACTCCAACCTAATGCGGGTAGTCAGGGTGAATTCGCTGGCCTTTTGGCCATCAAGGCGTATCTGGAAAGCACCGGGCAGCCCAACCGAGATATTTGCTTGATCCCCAGCAGCGCCCACGGCACGAATGCAGCCAGCGCTGTTATGGCCGGCATGCGGGTCGTCGTTGTCTCCTGTGATGAGAGCGGAAACGTTGATTTGTTCGACCTTAAGAATAATTTGGAGAAGTACAAAGACGAAGTCGCGGCATTGATGATCACGTACCCGTCCACCCACGGGGTCTTCGAAATGGCAGTAGCCGACATTTGCGAGTTAGTACACGATGCCGGCGGCCAGGTGTATGTTGATGGAGCAAATCTCAATGCACTCGTGGGCCTAGCGAAGCCCGGAAAATTTGGTGCCGATGTCTCTCATTTGAATCTGCACAAAACCTTCTGCATTCCGCACGGTGGTGGCGGTCCAGGTGTTGGTCCGGTCGGTGTGCGAGCACATCTGGCTCCATTCCTGCCCTCGCACCCATTGCGTCCTGAATGCGGCCCCAGTGGAATGGGTTATTCGGATGGGGGAGTGGGCCCGGTCAGCGGCGCCCCGTGGGGCAGTGCTGGGATTCTTCCGATCCCGTGGGCATACATCAGACTGATGGGGGCCCAAGGGTTACTTGAGGCAACGCAGGTGGCAATCCTGAGCGCTAACTACATTGCGTACGCACTCAACGATCACTACCCGGTGCTTTATAGCGGAGCAAATGGTCTCGTGGCTCATGAATGCATCATCGACGTTCGGCCGATCACGGCGGAGACGGGGATCAGCGTCGACGACATAGCCAAACGCCTGATCGACTACGGCTTCCATGCTCCCACCATGAGTTTCCCTGTAGCGGGCACGCTCATGATCGAACCCACAGAAAGTGAGGACCTCGCAGAATTGGATCGGTTCATCACCGCCATGATCAGTATTCGTGGAGAAATCTCTCGGGTTGCCACTGGCGAATGGCCGGCGGACTCCAATCCATTAGTAAATGCACCCCACACGGCGCAATGCCTAATTGATGGAGCGGACCTTCCCTATTCAGGCGCTGTTGCAGCGTATCCGGTGCCAGGGGTTCGGGCTAACAAGTATTGGCCTCCGGTTCGTCGGGTAGACGGCGCATTTGGCGACCGAAATTTGGTGTGCAGCTGCCCAAGTATTGAAGAACTCGCGGTGAATTAAGCGTGGATGCAGTCCAATGACAGCACGTCACGGTCAGCACATGAATCGCATACCAGCGTCAACTCCCGGCACCAGTCACTTGAGCAGTTGTAGAACGTTTTGGTGAGACCATCGCAGTAGGCGCACTCACCAATCGGAGTCACATTCGGCTCGAAATCAATTGCCATTCTGCGATCAAAGACATAGAGGCTACCTTCCCAGAGCCCCTTGTTGCCGAAAGCCTCGCCATATTTAACAATTCCACCGTCGAGTTGATACACCTGCTCAAAGCCTCGTGATTTCATGGCGCTGCTCAGAATCTCGCACCGAATCCCACCCGTGCAATAGGTCACCACCGGTGTGGCCTTGAGGTGGTCGTATTTCCCCGAATCAATCTCACGAATAAAATCATGGGTTGTGTTGGTCTGTGGAACAATCGCGCCCCTGAATCGGCCAATTCGCGCCTCGAATGAATTGCGAGCGTCAAAGAATGTGACCTGATCGCCGCGCGCATCAACGAGCTCATGTAAAGCCTCGGGGGAGAGATGCTCACCACCACCCACAACACCTTGGGAATCAACCTTCAATTCATCAGCTATCCCAAAAGCCACTAATTCATCGCGCGACTTGACTTTTAGCCCAGGGAAGTCTTCACGCTTACCTTCAGACCATTTGTACTCGATATCCTTAAATGGGGGATACTCCTTATTGGCTTTGATGTAGCTGGTGAGGTTTTCCACCTCGCCACCGACAGTGCCGTTAATCCCGTGCTCCGACACCAAGATTCGACCCCGCAAATCTAATGACTCGCACAACTTTCCCTGCCACAGGCGCATCGCCACCGGATCCGATAACGGTCGGAAAGCGTAATAGAGCAGAATCTTGTGGGGTTTCATCGTGTCCAGTGTAAGAGCGCTAGCAATGGGCCGGTGTTGGTGGATTGGCCCAAGAAAAGGGAAATAGAATTTTTAGGCATCTACTTAATGGTTATTGCTAATCTCGAACAATCAACACCTGAAGCGTCTCCTTGGCGCCGGCAGTCATAATTGACCCGAGCGGCCGCTGGATTACTAGCGTGCGTGAGCCATACATGGTCTTTTCTGACATAATGTTCATTATCGGTCTAGTTCGTCTTCCCAGTGGTCGAAGAAGCCGGAGTATTCAACAGAAGCGGCAGGAAAAAGAATCCGAGCGGACCATAGCTTGAAATCGTGGGCGCAAATAGGGAGACCACGCCGATCGCCAGGAAATACGTGACATATATCCAGCCGCGATACTTCGTTCGCCAGGTGTCGTAAG
>DEZY01000162.1:4284-4613 GCA_002365735.1 Actinobacteria bacterium UBA3120 | reverse complement strand
ACGATTTGATAATTTTCTAGGCGCTCAAGCGCAGAAATAGCGCCGGCGGGGGTCATTGCGTCATTAGTTCCCGCGATGCAGATAATCCGGTTTGTTCCATCGGGTTCAACCCAAATTGGAGCAACACCACTAGCGCCGTGGGCTCGAGAAATACCGGATGTATCTATTCCTTCCTCTAGGAAGTTTGCGAGAGTGCTGTCTCCAAATAAATCGTCACCAAGAGTGTTAACCATCGAGACCGTTGCACCTAAACGCCTTGCCATCACCGCTTGGTTTGCTCCCTTTCCTCCAAACCCGAGGGCAAAGGAATCACCACTTACTGTTTCACC
>DEZY01000162.1:1727-3972 GCA_002365735.1 Actinobacteria bacterium UBA3120 | reverse complement strand
CTCATCATTTATGCGACCACCCGCAGTGTTGGGTGCCTTCTAACGAAAATCTGAAAAGGCGAAGAGGTTAACCAATGCGCTCACAGTTCTGGGACAGCATTGTCCTCCAAAGTGTGATTCCTGTCGTGGAGAGCGCTTCTCTTGTTCGAATCAACGAAGAGAAGTTGATTTGTGTTGCCGACTGGATGGCATACGAGGAGTTTGCAAAGCCTGACGGATCACTGCTGTTTGATTTCGGCAACGATCCAGATGTATTGATGGATTTCACTCTGGTTATCAATACGATGAACTTCGCCTTTACCGATTTCGCGACCGGCGTGAAATTTGAAACCGACTACATGGGCAAGCGCTGGTCGGATTCTGAGGCGGTGATTGCCTGTCTTCACCGTGCTATTGCCGCCGGAATCCCATTCTTCAGTGGTGACTACCTCGCCAAGGCCACACGCAAAGATCTCGAAAACGTCTTCGCTGGAACGATCGAGATGCCGATGCTCGATGAGCGAGTGACGCTTTTCAACGAAGTTGGCCGCGTGCTCGTTGAGAATTATGAAGGACGGTATTCCAACTTTGTTCACTCATGCGCCCCCCGCCTCTACGCAGAGGGGGACGGAATTCTCGAGCGATTGACCTCGGAATTTCCCCGCTTCCGCGATGTCAGCGTCTACAACGGTGCTGAGGTTTACATCTACAAGTTGGCTCAACTTGGAATTTGGGGGATGCATCTCGCGCTCTCGCCCCAAAAAGCATGGAAGCTAGAAGATGCTCACATGCTTACTGCTTTTGCTGATTACATCGTCCCCGTCGGACTGCGCGTAACAGGCATCTTCGAATACGCTCCCGAGCTTGAGGAGCAAATCAATTCCCTCGTTGAAGTTCCTCGTGAAAGTCAGGCTGAGGTCGAACTACGAGCGGGTTCAATTTACGCAATCGCTCGACTGACAGATGAGATCAACAAGCGTCGCCCCGGTATGGAGCCGCTCCTACAACCGCAGGTTGATTTCAGGTTCTGGAAGAGTTATCACGCAACACACTGGCCTCATCATCTCACCAAGACAAGGATGTACTAGTCATGAAAATTTACTTCGCCGGTCCTCTGTTCACACCTTATGAGCGTTCCTATATTGATCAGTGTGCGGAGCGGATGCGCCAAGCGGGGATGGAAGTATTTGTTCCTCACGAGATTCCCTTGCCAGACCCCATCACCACAAAGTTTATTTTTGATACAGACGCTGAAGCAGTTCTGGGCGCCAATGTTGTACTTGCACTCCTTGATGGCCCCAGCGTCGACGATGGCACCGCAACTGAGATCGGAATATTCTGGTCGGAGATGCGCCATGACAAAACAAAGAAGGGCATTATCGGCCTGGTTACCGATACGCGTGTGATCCGCGATCGCAATATGGTTGACGGTAAAGGCATCAATCTCTTTGTACGCGGATGCGTTGAAGATGTCGGCGAAGTTGTGGACAGTTTTGACAAAGCCTTTGACCTTCTGCTGAAGTGGCAGCAAGAAGTCGACTCGTAATTTTTTTGTCGTTTTTTGATTTGGAGAAATACCGAGAAAGCGCAAGCGTCGCATCTGGCCCCCACGCAACGACAAGGCCCTCGCCTTTGGCGAGAGGTTCCGGATAGGGAGCTGGATAGGCAACCACGCAGGCTCACCTATCCCAATAGGAAGGCATGGGAGGAACTGTCCGCACTGATTTGTCAACCAAATTTGGGCCAGTTCCTCCACGCCAAAGCAGGACAAGTCGCTTGGGCTTAGGCGCCGATAGGTGCAATGTGGTCATCTAGATCCACACCCTCTCGCGTGGATATTAGGTTGATTTACCACTCTCGCATAAATGAAAATGTAGGCTCCATCTATGTTATCCGTTCTCCTATCTGCAGAGTTGCAACTTGGTTACTCGGACCTTTCAGCGAACCTTTCGAAGGTGGGTTTTTATGTTCCTGTATATATGGGTCCGCGTGACAGCTTGGAGCTCATTGCACAAATGCCAAACCTTGAGGTTGTCCAGCTTCTCACCGTCGGCGTCGATGCCGCGTTGGAGTACGTGCCTGAACACGTGAGCCTGTGCAATGCGGTTGGGGTGCACGACGCGAGCACGGCCGAACTTGCCGTTGCGCTTGTGTTGGCATCCTTGCGTGGAATCGATGATTTTGCCCGAGCCATGCCCCACGGTGAATGGATTCATGACCGCAGGTCCTCACTTGTTGATCGAAATGTGTTGATCATTGGTGCGGG
>DEZY01000162.1:0-1442 GCA_002365735.1 Actinobacteria bacterium UBA3120 | reverse complement strand
TTACTGGTCAACGTAGCAAGAGGTGGTGTTGTTGATACACAGGCTTTGGTGCGGCATGCGCAACAAGGACGCATCCGAGCTGCACTTGATGTAACAGATCCCGAACCACTACCGCCGGAGCATCCATTATGGCGAATCCCTGGAGTCCTGATCAGTCCTCATGTAGGTGGTAACACCTCCGCCTTTCTCCCACGAGCCAGAGCTCTGGTTGAACAGCAAATTAGTCGCTGGCGCAGCAAAGACCCACTTATGCACGTAGTGCAGCGATAGGAGCTAAGTCCGATGACCACAATTCTCGTTGCACCAGACTCATTTAAAGGAACATTCTCATCTGTTCAAGTCGCTAAATACATTTCTGCGGGGATCCGCGAAGAAGGGTTGACTGCAATCGAGTGTCCTTTGGCTGACGGTGGCGAGGGAACACTGGATGTAATTCTGCTGGCACTCAAAGGCGAGCAACAATTTCTATCCGTTCACGGTCCCCTTGGTCAGAAAGTAGTTGCCCGCTGGGGTTGGGTTGCCAAACAACGACTAGCGATCATTGAAGTTGCACAGGCTTGTGGGCTGGATCTGAGCGGATGCAATCCCACTGATTCGATTCGTTCCTCAACGGTGGGCGTCGGCGAACTAATGATTGCGGCGGCCACATTTGGTGCCGAAAAAATCATCGTGGCTACTGGGGGAAGCGCCACAACAGATGGCGGGCAGGGTGCAATTGATGCACTGCAAGGAAATGATCAAGCCTTGGCTGGGATCACCATTGAAGTGTTGTCTGACGTCACCGTGAAATTCGAAGACGCCGCCAAAGTTTTTGCCCCCCAAAAGGGTGCAGATCTGGCAACGGTTGACCTACTCAATGAGCGACTCGATTCCGTTGCCAATGATTATGCGAAACGGTACGGGCGTGATCCAAGAGGCCTCGCGCAAACCGGTGCGGCCGGGGGACTTTCCGGAGCATTGTGGGCCGCACTAGGGGCCGAATTGTTCTCCGGCGCGGATTATGTTCTCAATCTCGTTGGGTTTGACGAGCTCGCAAATACTGCGGACGCAGTTCTGCTCGGTGAGGGCAAACTCGATACACAGTCATTTCTCGGAAAAATTGTGGGGGTTGCCGCAAGTCGTATTCGCGGCCGACCGGTTCTTGCTGTTGTCGGATCAACTTCACTTGATGTCGCGGACAGTACCCCTTTTGGGGTTTCTCACGTCTGGGTGGCGTCTAATCCGAGTGAACTACACGACACTGGAAAAGTCCTCAGTCGGTGGCTCACCTTGCATACTTGAAACCCAAGTCGGAGTACGCAAGTAGGCCCAAGGACTTAGTCACGTTCTGCTGGCAGGACCGTTTCTTGAGACAGTTGCCATCGATGTGATGACCGAATCCACTTGTGAAATTCCATGGATGAGTAACAGGCGCGCCCCGGGCTGACACGGCATGGTCGGGT
>DEZY01000070.1 GCA_002365735.1 Actinobacteria bacterium UBA3120 | reverse complement strand
AGATGGTTCGTCGGTTCATCAAGAAAAAGCACGTCAACTTCACGAATGAGTTGCTCTGCCAAATAGGCGCGGCGCCGTTCACCTCCAGACAGATCTGAAATCCGTCGGTCAAGCTGCTCGGACTCGAATCCGCCTAACAGGGCGGTCAAGATTTCCCGCACCGCCGGATCCCCGGCCCAATCGTGTTCGTTTCGATCTCCCAAAACGTGGCTGCGAATCGTGGCGTGCTCGGCACTGGTCCCCACCTGGTCAAGTTCACCCACGACCACACTCGCTCCGCGGGTGACTCGGCCCGAGTTGGGCGGTTCCGCCCCTGCTAGAACCCGGAGCAGGGTGCTCTTGCCGGCACCATTTCGACCTACGACTCCAATGCGTTCCCCCTTGCTCACACCGAGGGAAACATCGCGAAGAAGCGGGCGTTCCCCAAATGCTTTAGACACGTTCTCGCAACTGAGCAGATTGACTTGTTGGGGGGAGGCCACCGGGACATCATGGGGCACCACGACCGCAGGCTCTTCAGCCGGCTCTGATCACAGGTGCTGATCAATTGCGTGTAAATGACGCCTTGTGACTAGCGGAGCGAGAAAGCACAGCCTCAAGGACAGCGAGGCCCTCCGTGCTGGCGATCAGACCCAGAGCCAAATTTCGATCCAGTGCCAAACGCTGCTCCAAGATTTCCACCCAATTGCCTTCAATTTCCCGGGCGATCTCAACAAATGGCTCGTTATCTCGTGCAGCCTGGGCCACAATCTCAAACCACAACCCGCTCCCAAAAATATTCATTCCTCGGGAAGCCCGGGCGATGACTTTCACCAAGTCATGTGGATTGCAGGGCGAAGGGACGTCAATTGAGTCGAGACGAGAAACGACAATTTCATTTATGTACAGCAGGCATTCACGTAAGAGTTGATCGTGATCGGCAAAGTGATACAGCAATACCCGATGGCTAGTGCCGACGCGAGCAGCCAGTTTTCGCAGGGACTGATTAACCCCACCGGCAATCAACTGCTCACTCAGTAATTGAACGAGCGTCAATTTCGAGCTAGAAAAGTCCGCGGATGTAAAAGTCTGTACCTTTGGCATTGCCGTAAATGTACCACATGGTACATTTATTGCATGGCATGGATTTTCCTTGGAATTGCGATTGCGTGCGAAGTGCTAGCAACCACAGCCTTGAAACTCTCCAACGGCTTCTCACACGCGTGGTGGACTGCGGCCTCACTAGGTGGATACGGACTCGCCTTCGTCATGCTTTCCTTTTCAGTAAAGACAATCCCTTTAGGCTTGGCTTATGCACTGTGGGCCGGAATAGGCACGGTAACCGTGTTCTTGATCTCGCTCATCGCATTTAAATCTGGCGCGGAACCTATTGCCTGGGTCGGGGTTGTCCTTGTCACGATTGGAATAGTGTTTCTCAACTTGGGAAGTACGACCCACGCCTAGGGCCGTGTAAGCATGGTCACTCGAAAGACTGGAATTTCCCGAGCAATATTGCGCTGATACATCCGATAGGACGACCACGCCTCACCTAAAGCGGTATATATCCGNNCTGCGCCAATCGCCACTCCTGCACCCCAGAGTCGTGATCCATACGACCTGCGCGCCGCCCGGAAAACGGCGACCTAGCTTTCCCCTGCTCAACGCGTAAATCCCGCGATGGAGCACCGTTGTGGTTCGCAGTACGGACCCCCACATAAGGTCATAACTCTTGGATCCCACCCTCAGCTGCCAGACAATTCACGTGCCACCGAATCAATCGCGGTGGCAAGTTCACAATCAAGGGAAGTGATACCTCCCGCGGAATGGGTGCTCAAAGCGAATGACACTTTGTTCCAACGAATATCTATATCTGGGTGGTGATCCATCCTCTCGGCAATCACCGCAACGGATTTCACCAGTTCAATTGCCGCTAGAAAACTCGGTGCGGTGAATTCCGACCTCAAGAAAATGCCCAATCGAGACCAGTTCGCATTTCGATCGAGAAATAAATCAATGTCCAGATCGGTCGCAAGAGGTGGCACGTGTCAACTCCCGATACTGCCACTGGACAACAACAGAGCCCAGAGAGAAACGGGCAGTCCAATGTCAGAAATTAAGATAATTGTATTTCCAGGAGCGTAATTCTTTTCCTTCACCATCTCTGTAATGTGTTGAACCGCAGCCAATAAAAGGAAGAAACTCACAACAATGGATAACACAATCCAAGCGTCCGAACCCATGCCCGAGGCGACGAGCCCGGCAACACCTATACCCCAACTAGCAAATCCGATTTCTTTCTGGAATCCATTAGATACCCAGCCAATGCTCTCGGCGGTCGACTTCGCGAGAACCGTATGCATGAAACCGCTGATAATAAACATAATGCCCACCGGAAGGAAGAACATCCAGGCCAAAGCATTCTCACTAAAAGTTGGGTCAGCGGCGCCCCAAGGTGTGGCCCAATTCAGTAACGCGAAAACCCAACTCAACACTAACGACAGCGGTACGAACAAGATTCCCATAGCTTCACAGTAGCGGAGTTACCAGAGCACATGTGCGATTTAGCCACGTATTTTCTTAGATCTGCGACGCTCCACGAGTTTCGTCCAGGCGACTCAGCATCGCAATGCGTGCCTCATGACGCCCGCCATCAAAAGGTGTGGCTAGGAAAACGTGAAGTGCTTCTATCGCGACTTCTTCCGTGGTGATTTGCTCACCGAAACATGCAACATTGGCATCGTTGTGTCTACGCGCCATCTCTGCATCCCGTGAATCTCGAATGACACCGCCACGTACTCCGGAAACCTTGTTCGCCGCCATACAAATACCCTGGCCGCTACCGCACACAAGAACACCGCTTTCCACGTCACCTCCAGCGACCGCACGCCCCACCATCGCTCCAAATTCGGGGTATTCACACCGCTCTTTGTTGAAAGTTCCCACATCCACAATCTCATGCCCCTGCTGCACAAGCCAAACACGCAAAGTTTCCTTAAGAGTGAAGCCCGCATGATCTGATCCAATTGCAATCTTCATAAATTCTCCTGTCCGATTAATTTATCAATCATTATGTCGCGTTGAGCGCGAAGATATTCCACAGTTTCCGGTTTGGGCACAACCACATCGGACCAACCGGCTGGAACAGGGCTACTCGTGCGGCCCGCTCCCAGCAGAGCTGCCCCGATCACCGCGGCGTCAGGCGCGTCCATTACTGCCAAAGGCAACCCGGTCGAGTCGGCAAGTAGCTGACGGAACAGTGGGTCATGGGTTCCACCTCCCACCAAAGGTGTTGGCTGCGGCAGAGGCGCCCCGGTGTCCTGAACGGCAATAGCACCCAATGCCACTGCCTGAGCGACTCCAACAAAAATGCTGCGCAACAGAGCTGTCCGGTCCGTGCCCAAAGACAAACCATGCCACGAACCGCGCAGGTTCGGGTTCATAAACGGTGTCCGCTCTCCAGTGATGTAGGGAACAAACAACGGGTCGTCCTCCCGGATTCCCTCAGCGAGCGCGGCAGTCGCTTCTTCGATCGAACTACCAAACCAGTTAAGTGCGGCATTGAGGGAAAGCCCAGCATTCTGCACCGCTCCAATTCGGTACCAACCTGCACCAGGTTCTCCCGCCACAGCAAACGTGTGCGTGCGTAAACTCGAATCGAGGGTTGGTCCGTCGAGA
>DEZY01000046.1:11474-12783 GCA_002365735.1 Actinobacteria bacterium UBA3120 | reverse complement strand
TCCGATCTTATCGGCCGCGCAAACTACCCCTCCTACTTTAGCTTCCTCAATGACAAGCTCAAGCCCGAAGGCCGCATGCTCAACCACACTATTACTCGACCCGACGACAGCGAGCCCACCCATTACCGCAAATCTTTTATCAACCGTTACGTGTTCCCCGATGGGGAACTTTCCGCACCCGGTGTAATCATGAACGCATTTAATGACTCAGGATTTGAAATCCGCCACGAAGAGAACTTGCGTGAGCATTATGCACTCACGCTTAAGCATTGGTGCCAAAACTTGGAGGACCACTGGGATGAAGCGGTCGCTGAGGCAGGACTTGGTACCGCGCGAGTCTGGCGTTTATACATGGCTGCATCCCGGATGGGGTTTGAACTAAACACAATTCAGCTACACCAGATGCTCGGTGTCAAACTTGGACCTCGCGGCAAATCGGGTATGCCGCTTCGCTCTGTTTTTAGCTAATCAGGCACCGACATAAATATGGACGGCTTCGTCTAAGGGAACCTCCGTGTATTCACCGGCACTGCCAATAAATACTCCAGTCTCTGAGCGATAAGCATTAACGCGAGCACCGGGTAATGCGCCGACGCGACGCAGGCGCGACATTACCAATTCATCGAGTTGAATTGTCTCCGCCAACCGACGAATAGTGACCTGTCGGGGCTCACTCCCAACAACCTCAACAATATTTACAACTTTAGAATCTATCTCACTGGGTTTGGTGTAGGTCGGATCAATCTCTTCCAGCCCTGGGATTGGGTTGCCAAATGGTGACACCGTGGGGTGCGAAAGCAACTCGAGTAAGCGGACTTCGACAGCTGTGCTCATAACATGCTCCCAGCGACAAGCCTCGGCATGGACTTCCTCCCAAGGTATTTTTAACACGTCAACCAACATGCACTCAGCGAGCCGATGCTTGCGCATCACTTGCGTGGCATGTTCGCGACCTTCCTGAGTGAGTCTGAGGTGGCGTTCTTTATCAACGTGAACGAGTCCATCGCGTTCCATGCGCGCAACCGTTTGCGAGACAGTTGGACCACTTTGCCCAAGTCGCTCAGCAATTCGAGCACGCATGGGCGGGATACCTTCTTCTTCTAACTCGAAAATGGTCCGCAAATACATTTCAGTGGTGTCAATGAGGTCGTTCACGTTCACCAGCGTACCCGAGCGAGGTCTCCTGCGGGAAAATTCTGCCGCAGCCACGTGAATTCCTTCGGCATTAACAGGCTTTGGAGCAATCAGGCGCCGGAAGGTTAAGGCCTCTAGGCTGCTCCCGTGAGTTCAGTGATGTGGTTTCGGCGGG
>DEZY01000046.1:0-11350 GCA_002365735.1 Actinobacteria bacterium UBA3120 | reverse complement strand
CAGTGATGTGGTTTCGGCGGGATCTGCGACTCAAGGACAATCCGGCGTTGCTCGACGCGATTGCATCCGACTCCAACGTCTATGCCCTTTTCGTTCTCGATCCGATTCTGTGGGGGCAGTCCGGCTCAGTTCGCACGAACTACCTGATTGACTCACTCTCGAAGCTCAATACTCAACTAGCAGGGCGACTGGTTATTCGATCGGGCCTGCCCTCAGTGATCGTTGCCAATTTCGCACATGAGGTTTCAGCGGGCACTGTTCACATTGCCGCTGACTTCGGACCCTACGGGCAAAAACGCGATCATGCTGTTGACAGTGCCCTCGCAGATATTGGGGTTGACTTAGTTCGTGTCGGGTCGCCCTACGCTGTTGCACCCGGTCGTGTCCGAAAAAGTGATGAGACTCCCTATCGGGTATTTACACCCTTTTATAAGGTATGGACGACTCATGGGTGGCGCGCACCCGCCGATTCGATTCCCAAAAATTTTGTGTTTCAATCCGCCCCCACAGAGCAACTCCCCCAACCCAATTCGATTCCTGGGCTGGTCCTTCCCCCAGCTGGCGAGGAAGCAGCATGGAAGATGTGGAGTGAGTTTAGAAAAAATGCCCTCGCACACTACGCGGAAGATCGCAACCGCCCCGACCTTGCAGGAACCAGTTCACTCTCACATCACTTGAAATACGGTGAGATCCACCCACGCAGTGTGCTGGCTGAACTTGGTGACAGCGATGAAGTATTTCGAAAGGAAATTTGCTGGCGTGAGTTCTACGCCGATGTGCTTTTCAATACGCCCCAGAGCACGCACGTTTCTCTCAACGAAAAGTTTGACGTCAACATGCCTTGGGCCAGCGGCGCTACTGCCGAGGAACACGTGAATGCGTGGAAACAAGGTCAGACAGGATTCCCGTTCGTTGACGCGGGGATGCGACAACTACGCGCCGAGGGCTGGATCCACAACCGGGTCCGCATGGTCGTTGCCAGTTTTCTGATCAAAGACCTGCATATACCTTGGCAGGTGGGCGCGCCGTGGTTCATGAAGTGGCTACGCGATGGTGATATCGCCAGTAATACCCACGGTTGGCAGTGGACCGCCGGATGTGGCACCGATGCATCCCCGTTCTATCGGGTCTTCAACCCAATCACTCAGGGCATCAAGTTCGATCCCCATGGGGAATACATCAGGCGCTATCTTCCTGAACTTGCCCATCTACCCGGCGCTACTGCCCATGAACCATGGGATGCACCCGACGGATACTCACATCGCTATCCACGACCCGTTGTCGACCACAAAGTGGAGCGTGCGGTCGCCCTGGCCGACTACGCCGCTGCCAAAGAGACCTCTGCGAACTCGGGCTCATAGGCTTAGCCCCATGCAAACCTTGGCCGTGCTCTCCATGAAGGGCGGTGTGGGTAAAACCACTGTCGCCCTGGGTTTGGCAAGTGCCGCCTGGCGGCGGGGCGAGCGGGTTCTCGTTATCGATCTTGATCCCCAAGGCAATGCCACCATGGGTCTTGGCGTAACCAATCCTGAGTTCACCATGAATGACGTTTTGGCCGATCCAAGACCTGGAATAGCGGCCGATGCGATCGTCGACTCCGCCTGGGGCAATCGAGTTCAGGTTCTTTGCGCAGATCGTTCACTCGAGCACCGCAACACAATTGAAGGTCCGCTTTCCTCCCAACGTCTCCGAATCGCATTGGGCAATCTCCCCCGGCAATACGACCTTGTGCTTATTGACTGCCCGCCCTCTCTGGGTGAAATGACGCGCAATGCCCTACACAGCGCAACCGATGCGCTAGTCGTTACCGAGCCCGCCTACTTTGCTTTGGCTGGAGCCGAGCAAGCGGTTGAGGCGGTTGACGTTATCCGCTTGGCATCTAACCCCATGCTCAACCCGGCGCAAATCCTGCTCAATCGGGTTCGTCCAACTGTCGCCGAGCACCGTAACCGCACCATGGAGCTACGCGATGCTTTTGGTCCTGTTGTTCTTGACGTTGAAGTGCCGGAACGAAATGCAATCACCCAAGCGGAGGCCGCCGGGATGCCAATTCACGCGTGGGACTCACCGGCAGGGCGCGAGCTTGCCGGGGTCTTTGATCAAGTAATAGCAATCATGTCACCGAGGAAAAGGTTGTGGGGCTAGTCATGGCTAAAACGGAATTCGATGTAACTCCAAGACCGTCTTTGCGCAAGGCTGGAGATACAAGTGTTCACCCTGTATCAGAGACTGGGTCTTCCGAACCTAAGCAAATGGGTCAAGACGCAACCGGTTTCGGCAATGTGAGCGACTCGGTCAAACGTCCACGTCGTGAAAAATTAGTCGAAGTCTCAATCGCTATTCCCAAATCACTTCGCAAGAAACTAAAATCTGATGCAAAGGCTAAAGGTATCTCGATCAACGAACTCATCGCTTTGCGCTTAAACGAGTAGCGAGCGGCGCCGGCGGGCCGGCTAGCTACGGACTCAATCGTTCAAGGTTCCAGCTCGCATCTTCCTGCAATACATATACGAGCCGATCATGAAGGCGAGATTCACGGCCTTGCCAAAACTCAATGCGATGTGGGAGCACTTGCCATCCTCCCCAGAAATCTGGCACCGGGATTAGCTCAAGGTCTGCGAAACGCTGTTCGTAATACGCGAACCTCGAATCAAGGGCTTGTCTGCTTTCCAAAATTGCCGATTGCTTACTCGACCAGGCTCCAATCTGAGACTCACGCGGACGGGAGTGGAAATATTCCTCAACCATAGTTCTAGAAACCAGTTGCGCTTTACCCGAAATGATCACCTGTCGGTGTAGTTCGTACCAGGGAAACAGCAATGTCACATTCGGATTGGCCACAAGATCTGAACTCTTAGCTGACCCCAAGTTCGTGTAGAAACTGAACCCCGAATCCGAAAAATCCTTGAGAAGGACCGTTCGAGAGGCCGGACGCGCATTTCCCTGTGGATCTAGCCCTACGGTGCTCACTACCATTGCATTTGGCTCCAGAATCGCGGAATTCCGCGTGTACTCGAACCAGCGTCCAAATTGCTCAACGGGGTCGGCCGCCATCATCTCCTGGGTTAAAACCCCAAGGTCATAGGAAATCCGAAGCCCACTCACAGGAACCTGAGGATTCTTTACCATGACCTGATTTCACCACGTATGCGCCGATCCCACCAATTCGGCAGCTCAGATTTTCGATATGTCCCCAAATCACTGTCACATTCCTGCCCACAAGGAAACATTCGGCACCCCCGATCCAATCCACTGGGACCGGCTCCACTGGCGCACAATAAACTAGAGCCACACCCCATCTAGGCCCGACCTGAACCCGACCTGAACCCGACCTGGGCTCGGCCTGTCTCGAGCAGGTCAATAAATCACGCCCCAGGTGAACCGCCATAAACCAAGGAGCAAACGTGAGCAACATTGTGATCCCGGCCGAACTTCTCCCAGTTGACGGACGATTCGGCAGCGGTCCTTCTAAGGTGCGTAAGGAGCAAACCGACGCGCTAGCCGGTGTCTGGCAGTCCTATCTAGGGACCTCCCACCGTCAAGCACCTGTGCGCGCACAAGTGCAGCGATTACGCGAGGGACTGGCAAGCCTGTTTGATCTCCCCGAAGGCTACGAAGTGATTTTGGGCAATGGCGGCTCAACCGCATTTTGGGATATTGCTTCATTTGGATTGATTCGTGATCGCGCCCAATTCCTTTCTTTTGGTGAATTCGGCGCCAAGTTCGCATCCGGTGCGCAGAAAGCACCGCAACTGGGTGAGCCTGATATTCGTAAATCTGATCCGGGGAGTGCTCCGGTGTTTGAAGCGCTCGCGGGTATTGACGCCTACTGCACGCCCCACAACGAAACCTCAACCGGAGTCGCAGTGACTCCGCAGCGTGTTGCCGGAGCCGACCCAGAATCACTTATGCTTATCGATGCAACATCAGGTGCGGGTGGCTTACATGTCGATCTCACCGAGTGTGACACCTACTACTTCGCACCACAAAAAAGTTTCGGATCTGACGGTGGTTTATGGTTCGCGCTGATGTCTCCGGCAGCAATTGCTCGGGCCACGCAGATCAAGCAGTCAGGTCGATGGATTCCCGACTCCCTAGATCTGATTACCGCGATTGACAACTCACGACTACAACAGACATACAACACTCCCGCACTTGCCACGATTTACATGATGGCTGAGCAAGTAGATTGGTTTAATTCCAATGGTGGACTGGCATGGACCACTGCACGCACTACGGAATCCTCTGAGATCATCTACTCTTGGGCTGAATCCAATGACCTGCTCAGCCCGTTTGTGGTGGACCCCGTACTGCGTTCGGGAGTTGTTACAACAATTGACGTTGATGACTCAATCGATGCGACCGCAATAACGAAGGCACTGCGCGCACATGGAATTGTTGACACGGAGCCCTACCGCAAACTTGGGCGCAACCAACTGCGCATCGCAGTTTTTCCCGCCGTTGACCCGCAAGATGTCCGAGCCCTGATCGCCTCGATTGATTTTGTCATTGCGCAACTCGTATGAGCAAGCTGGTCGCGGTTAAGCCAAAGCGTGACAGTCCAACTTGGGCCTCCTACCTCCTCATTACTTCTTACTCATGGTTCATCTACGGTTTGAGCGCAACCCAAGCGTTGATACGGGATGAGCAGGGAACCTCCCGCACCATTTCGAGCTTGCATGCAGTCGCCTTCTCCATCGGAGGAATTTTTGCAGGACTCATCGCGGCACGTTTGATTCTGACTTTAGGCCGTGGCAAATTTCTCACCATTGCGGTATTCGGTTCAGCAACTGGAATCTTGATCTACACTGTCCCGGGCGGAACTGCGGTCACTCTCATTGGCGCATTTTTCGCCTCATTATTTGGCTCCGCTATTATTATTGGGGGAAGTGCGTTTCTCTTTGACTACCAGCAAAAAGCCGGCCCTGCAGCTATCACTGAAGCAAACGCGCTTGCAGCTTTAGGCGGCATTTTGTCGCCCCTCGCCATCGGATTCGGTGCGGTATTTTTCCTCGGCTGGCGGTTTGGTTTGTGGGTGTTACTCATCGGATATGTCGTGAGCCTGCTGCTCATGCGTAGAAGTCCACATGTTTTCCGGGTTCCCATTGACGAACACATCCGCGAGTCGCGTCGGGCTCCGTTCCCGCGCAGATTTTGGTGGGCACTTGCGACACTTTTTCTATTACTGAGCACTGAATTCACCCTCACCCTATGGAGTGCCGACCTACTGCGCGATCGAGCAGGTTTCGAAGCGGGCGCTGCGGCGGCTTCAGTGGGTGCCCTTACTGGCGGAATCTTTATTGGTCGAGTTTTAGGTGCACGCTTTGCCGAATACTTCCCCGTTGACCGAATCCTGACCCTCGCTGTACTCGTTGCTTTTGGCGGCTGGCTTGTCGTGTGGTTTTCCTCAGCCGCCGCAATGATGCTGTTTGGACTCGTGATCGGCGGTATCGGTATGGCGCTGTTTTGGCCACTGGGGCTCAGCCGCGTTGTCATGGCTTCTGGCGGTCAAAGTGACCGCGCATCAGCACTTTCTGCTGTTGCTGGGGCAACAGCCGGTGGCATCGGCCCATTCTTTCTTGGCGCCCTCGCAGACTTGACCGGGGTTCACACCGCCTTCTTGATACTCCCCGTCATTTTGTTTTCCGGTCTTTTCCTGATCAGAATCAAGCCCGTCACTAGGGCAATTATTCCTGTGATCACGGCAAACAGCGAGACGTAATTGATGCCCTGATCCGGTGCAACTAGTGTGGAATCATTTCCCTCTCCGGGCGCATTACCTTGGGCGGGGTCTTCCGCTGATGACATAGCAACCACTTCAGGTAAGTTGACCCGAATCAGTCGGTTGTCTCCTTCACTTGCAATCACGACTGCATTTTCACCAGGCAGCCACGCAATTGCTTCACCTTGGATCTGGCCCGGTAGGTCAATTTTTTCGTCCACTACCCCCTCTGGGAGGCCGCGAAAAAACTGCGCGTCAAAATAGTCGCGAAGAACAAATGTGGTCCCGTCGGGCTTTATGGCACCATCGGTGATGAGGCCCGTAGCCGAGCCGATCTTCTTGGCGGTATTAATGCCAGACTTTCTCAGCTTTTTAGGTAACGCGTAGATCGAGCCACTTGCCATTTGCTTGGTCACAATCCACAACTGTTGGGAGTCGGGGTCTGCCAAAATTGTCTCAGCGTTATGCGGACGGTCTTCATAGGTAAACCGATACCGCTGCACTTGCGCACTCGTCTTACCAAGTTTTTTTGGCTCCCGGATTCGATAAATAGAAACATCGCTCCACGAGTCTCGATTGTCACCAATGTCACCGACCCACAGCACGGGTCTCCCTTGGGCATCGACACCGGCGGCCAAACCTTCGAAATCACGAGCTGAGACATCACGCAATGCAAGTTCCCCGACAACGGCACAATTGGAAAGTTGCACGGCGTAAAGCCTGGCTTTGTCGCCAGAGTCGTTGTGAACCCACATAACACCAGAATGCAGCTGTGAAGGCGCCATCCCACTGATTTCGGTCAGGCGAGGGTCGGTCAATTCACAAATTACTTCAGGTGAAGAAGCCGAAATTGTCGAAGTGGGGATCACGAGCACAGACACCGCAATAATTGCCGAACCGAGAATTCTTAAAATCAGAGTGACCCAATCGCTACCACAAAAACACTGCCCACGAGGGCTACCAACACCACGATGGTGACAATCCGGCGAAATCTAGGGGTCATGTCACTACCCTAAAGCAATGAAACACGCTCAGACTGCAGGTGGCTAATCTTCTCCTATGGCTGCATCTGATTCGAACGCGATCCTTCCGGTACGAATCGGTACCGGGCTTGCGATTCTTGCAACTGTGATTGCGGGGGTCATTGGACCAATCTCGCCGAGTGAATTGATAAGCGGTGAAGTGTGGTGGTTCGGTGCCGCGATGGTTGCAAGCGTAAGTGGCGGATTGGGATTATTATTTTTACAACGACGCGCACGCGCACTGCGAATCAGTTCCTAGTCGATACTTGCTGAACCCGCGCGCTCTACCGGAGTGAAGCCTGGGTCAACCGTGCCAGAGTGCGCACCGCAGCCATAACTCAGAGCAACTACACGACCGTCTGCCGGTGAGAGCGCATTGGTACATACCGCAAATGCTTGACCCAGTGCACCAGCCAAAGAGTTGTGAAAACCACAACTACTGCACGTTGCGGGAGCAAGTCGAGCCATCTCGGTCACCGGCCCAAACTCGCTTTCATCCCAACGTTGAGCAGTTTGTTCCCGACCGACAACAGAAAGAACGCGGGCTCGTCCAAGTCCCAATTCCCAACCGGACATGATGCCCCGGTAATCCTCAATGTATTCGAAGTCCTCATCTATTTCGCGTGCAAAAAATTCGGCGAAGCCCGCTGTGAGCCGTTCGTCATTTGTGTTGACCGGAAGCACGTCTCCAGGGCTAAGGTCACCCGGTTGGATTCGCTCGCTCCATGGGACCCACGCTGGGGCGAGCAGCGAATCTGCGGCTGGCAGTAGAACTACGTCGGTGACTGTAACCGTGGACTTGCTCTGCGGGGTGGTAGCCAAAGTGACGGCCCATTGCCAGCCGAGATAAGCAGGGTTGGTGCAGTTAAAAAGGTGGGTTGCCAGATTCTCGGCCTCCATGATCAGGCCGAGGTGTTCACCAATGAACTCAGAATTACCCGCCTCAATGATTGCGGCAGCCTTCGCTTGGTCAAGTGCTTTGGCCAGCGTGGGGTCCGCCTTGAGATCAGGGACCTGCGAGGCAAGGGCCTGGGCTGATATTTGCGTACTCACCCGACGATTATCTCCCATGAGGCGCGCGATGGGGCACAGCGGGTAATGCGACTGCTACTGGTGACTGTGCCCGGGACCTGATCACGGCCAGGTGCTCAACCAGTAATTGATCGATTTATGCCCGTCCAAGGAACACTGGTGTTAAATATCTAGATCGTCTGCGACTGCCCGCAACACGGAAGCAGTTTTTTGGGCCAGTGCATCTGCCGGGTACTTGCCGTTGCGAAGTTGATTGCTCACGCTATCTAACAGCTTAATCACGTCTTCCATAATGACGGCTAGATCATCTGCCTTCTTGCGGTGACCTTTCACAACAGATGCAGGCTCGCTCAAAATAGTGACGGTCAGTGCTTGCTTTCCGCGGCGTCCATCGACAATTCCAAAATCAAGTTTCGTACCTGGCTTTAAAGCAGTAACTCCAGCCGGAAGGGTGGAGACGTGCACAAAGACGTCTTCTCCCTCATCGCTTGAAATAAAACCGAAGCCTTTTTCAGCGTCGTACCATTTAACTGTTCCTATTGGCACGGGTCGCCTCACTCTCTCCTTCTTGCGCAACCAGTGTGTGATTGCCACCCCTTCTGGAGTGCCCACTAGGTTAGCGCAAAAGGCTAGCGCAAGCCACGTTCGGTTCCCGATCTGGTGGTCAGGGCAGGAGGCCGTAGGCTAGGCCGGTGCCCGAAGCCTTGGAGAGCGTCACTGTTACCCGAGCACCGCAAGTAAATGCAATGGGTACGCTCCTCACGCTCTATGGGATTTTCGCCACTGAGATTGCAGGGCTCACGGGGCTCACCAGGCTCACGAGGCTCACGGGGCTCACCATGTCAGCAAGATCGAGGAGAGTATGAGTACTAGCCGTCCACGAAGCCTCGCCGATTCATTGCGGGGACGAAGTGAAGTTGAGCTCACGGAACTTTTTTTGGGACGCCCCGATCTGGCGCATCCTGCTCCTGCCGACATTTCCAGTTTGGCGAGGCGGGCAACCGCGACCCCATCCGTGAGCCGAACCCTCGATATTTTGTCTGCCCCCCAACTACACGTCCTTTTCACTCTGCGCGAAAACTCAATGAGTAGCACCGAGCTCGCCGAGTCAGTAGACCCTCAAGTCGCCGCATGCCTTGACGCCCAAATAGAGGTACTGCTCAAGTTGGGGCTGGTGTGGGGTTTATCCGACTCACTCAGTGCGGTGACTTCCGTCCGAGACACCCTCACCGAGGGCTACTCGGATGCTCTTGCTGTTCCCCACCTGCCAGAGTCGACGGGTATGACCCCGAAACAGGATTTGCAAATGCAATCCGGTCTTGCCGCCCACACGTTTATGTCTTTGGCACATGATGCTCTCTACATTTTCCGAACCACTCCCCTTACCGCACTTCGATCCGGTGGTATCGCGACCAAAGATGTTGATCAGTTAGCTGAATTTTTGGCTATACCTCTCAATGAGGCTTGTCTCCTAATTGAAGTTTTGTACCACGCCGGACTCATAGCTTTAACAACTTCCTTGCAGTGGGAAGTGACTACTAAATATGAAGCCTGGCGCAAGAAATCTAAAGAATCGCAATGGGTTGCACTCGCGCAAGCTTGGCTGGACCTACCCCTGATGGGAAGTGAGGGCAACAAGCCACTTTCCGGCACGGGTGAGTCCCCCACTGTCGGAGTCATGCGCTGGCAGACCCTGTGCACGCTCCGGTGGTGGAATGAAAACACCGATACGCCACCGACAAAGCACTGGAAGATTTTCGTTAAAACTCTCGACCACTTTCACCCTCGACGCAGGGGCTCTCGTCGCGAGGAAGTTGCTAAGGTCACCTTGCGAGAAGCCGAATGGATCGGGATTGCCCACGGTGAAATCCTCTGCGAAGCAGGGATCGGAATTACTACAGACGACGCCCCGGTTGCCGAATCAACGCTCAGACTCCCCATTGAAGTCTCGCAATTCCTCATTCAGGGAGACTTAACCGTCATTGCCGCGGGACCACTTCCACTCGAGGTCGGCGAGAAACTTCACGCAATTGCCGACATTGAATCTCGGGGAGCTGCAAGCGTATATCGGTTTAGTGTGGACACGGTCGAGCGAGGAATGCGGGCCGGCTGGAAGGCCACGGACTTCGCGGAATTTTTTGGGCAGTGGGTAAAAGGGGATATTCCACAACCCTTAACGTACCTGATTGACAACGCAAAGGAAATCGAATTAGGCGAGTCAGAGGCGGCACCTCGGACAGCAACAGCCGCCCGCCTTGGTCGTCATTCACGTCGCATTACCGAGCGTGAAGCACAACGCATTGCCAGCGCCTTGCTTAAAGGCGAGGTTACCGAGGTGACATCTACCGAACCAGAAGAAGTGTTTTCACTTAATACTTCTGCCCTGATTGCCCTTCTCAAAAGCGCCCAAGAGCACCACACGGGCGTCTGGATCGGTTACGCAGAAGCTGATGGCAGCACAAGTACTCAAATTGTCGAACCAATCCGGATGGGTGATGGAACCATGACGGCATTTGATCATGGCAGCGCGAATGTGCGCACATTTGCTATCTCGCGAATTAGCGGGATAGCTCCGGCTCAGATGAACGAGATTAACAACTAAATTTCGATCTGCTGTTTCCCAGTAGACATCTGCGCAAGATTCGCGGCAATGGGCTCAACACCAATGCCTGGGCCTGTTGGCACATGTAGTTGCCCATTGTCGAGCACAAATGGCTGCGTGACGTCTTCTTTGTAGTAACGACTGGATGCACTGGTATCTCCTGGAAGCGTGAAACCAGGCAAAGCTGCTAGTGCAATATTTGCAGCACGCCCAATTCCGGTTTCTAGCATTCCCCCGCACCACACAGGGATACTTTTTTCAACGCACAGGTCATGAATGTCGCGAGCAGTGAGAAATCCACCCACGCGCCCGGGCTTAATGTTGATGATTGTCGTAGCGCCAAACTCGATAGCTCCCTCAGCGGATTCCACCGACAAAATTGACTCGTCCAAACAAATCGGTGTTGAAACCACAGAGGAAATCAGTTTGTGACCTAGGAGGTCATCTTCTGGCAATGGCTGTTCAATCAACAGCAAATTAAATTCGTCAAACTTCGCCAAGTGTTCGGCGTCACTTCTGCGATAGGCCTGATTCGCATCCACCTGTAGCAGAATTTCTGGCCACTCATTGCGAACTGCCCGCAATGCTTCCACATCCCAACCGGGCTCGACTTTCAATTTGATCCGACGGTATCCCTCGTCAACGTATTGCCCAACTTCCGTGATTAAGTCCTCAAGTGAATTTGGGATTCCCACGCTGACACCGCAATCAACGCGATCACGAGCAGCGCCCAGAAACTCCCCAAGTGAGAGGTTGCGCTCTTTCAACCACAAATCCAGTAAAGCTGTCTCAATCGCACTTTTCGCCATTGGGTTTCCCTGCATCACCGACAGGGCCGCACGAACTGAATCAGGTGCTGGCGTTGAGTCAAGTGAGCTCGAACCAATTAGCGGTGCAAGGGTGGGGATCAAAAAATCTCGCATTACGTTAATTGCGCCGCGCGTGTATTCGGCGCTGTAACCCGGCCACGCC
>DEZY01000084.1:17799-18012 GCA_002365735.1 Actinobacteria bacterium UBA3120 | reverse complement strand
GCGCGCGGTGGAATCTAATCCCGCCATGAGCGCGGCGGCGGGTCGTTCATCTTCGGTCGGTATCGGCGAGATAAATGGCTCGTCTCCCACCAATGCAATATCTGAATGATCCACCCGCAAAACTCCGTTGGGATCTGCGAATCCTGGTGACACGTGAATTTCACCACCCGATTGCGGCTCAGGAATTTCCTGTTCTTGCTCAGTCTCGGCTTC
>DEZY01000084.1:17314-17469 GCA_002365735.1 Actinobacteria bacterium UBA3120 | reverse complement strand
CGCAAGTGTGCGATCGTGGTTTTGGTGAGTACCAAGTATCCGAAGAAACCCAGAATTACCAGTAAAAACCCGCTCACAATTGAACCCAACGCCGCTCCCACTGGAGCGGTAACAATCCAACCCATAGTGCCGCCGGCACTATTCATGGCGTCAGC
>DEZY01000084.1:0-17003 GCA_002365735.1 Actinobacteria bacterium UBA3120 | reverse complement strand
TGCCAATTGCTAGCCGTCCGGTTGCCCCATTTTGGTCCGGGTGACGAAGAAAACGCCACGCCAGTGCAATCAAAAGGAGCGGCGCAATCCACGCTAATGCTCCGAACAATGAAGTGGCCAGCATCGCCGTCCATGAGATGAACCATCCGTCAACGCCAAACCAGGTGGCCGCCATCAAAATGATCGCCCCAGCAATGAGGGACAGGCCGAGTCCATCTCTGCGAACAGCCGGGTCAAGCTCTTTAGCCCCACGACCAATTCCACGGGCCGCGCCGCCAGCTAAGTGGGCAATACCGGTCCAGGTGCGGCCAATTGCGCGGACAAGGCTGCCAAACGCCCTCGGGACCGGACCCGGTCTGGTCGGCCCTGATTTCTTGCGACTGGAGCGGGCAGGAGTCTTACGTTTGGGGCTGCTTTTTGCCTTGCTGAGGGAAGATCCACGCGTGCGCGTAGACGTTGGGGAAGCCATAGGCAGGAGCGTACCGACTGCGCACCCTAATTCCCTGCAGTCACACACGTCCCGCGTGTCACAAATTCTCACCTACGGCGGGCTAGTGTCCCCCTTTGATCCCGATCACCACCGGAACGATCATGGGGCGTCGACGATGGGTGGTTCCGACCCATTTACCCACAATTTTGCGCGCTTTTTGGGACAGTTCATGGGGGTCTTCGATCCCCTCTTCCATGGCTTGGACCAGGGTTTTTGCGACTTCTGCTGCCACTTTAGTGGTATCTGAGGTTTCTCCGACCCCGCGATCGATGATTTCTGGGCCGGCCACGACGCTGCGGCTGGTAATGTCAACGGCCGCATAGACTGAGATGAAGCCTTCTTCACCCAAGAGCAAGCGGTCTTTGAGCAAGCTTTCATCCACACTCCCCACGCTGGTGCCATCGACATATACCTCACGCAATGGATAGGCACCGCTCATCAGAGCCCTGTCTTGATCTAGGTCAACACACGCGCCATTGGTCGCAACAAGCACGTGATCCGCGGGCACTCCCACGCTCTGCGCAAGTAGCGCATTTGCCTTGAGATGTCGCCACTCGCCGTGAATCGGCATCACGTATTTTGGTTTGACTATGTTAAATACATAACGTAATTCACCAGCTGCTGCATGTCCGGACACATGAACGAGAGCGTTTCCTTTGTGAACGACATCTGCACCGAGGGCCGTTAAGCCGTTAATGACACGATAGATCGCATTCTCGTTACCGGGAATGAGTGACGAAGCAAGAACTATTGTGTCGTCCTCTCCCACCGAAATATCGTGGCTACGGTTGGCAATTCGCGACAGCACCGCCATCGGTTCGCCTTGGGACCCAGTACAAATCAGTACCGCCCGGTCATCGGGCAATTTGGACAGTTCATCTAATGAGATCAAAGTATCGCCAGGAATTTTGAGGTAGCCCAAGTCACGCGCCACGTTCATATTGCGCACCATGGATCGGCCCACAAATGCAATTTTCCGGTTATGCGCAACCGCGAGATCAATTATCTGTTGGATCCGATGCACGTGCGAAGCAAATGATGCCACGATTACTCGGCCCCTTGCGCGACTAAATACTCGTTCGAGTACGGGAACAATGTCTTTTTCGCTGGACACAAAACCAGGTACCTCGGCATTAGTGCTGTCCACCATCAAGATGTCAACGCCCAACTCACCTAGTCGGGCGAAACTCGCTAGGTCAGTGATTCTTCCGTCAAGGGGTAGCTGGTCCATCTTGAAATCACCCGTGTGCAGCACCCGGCCGGCCGGAGTGGTGATCCCAATTGCCATGGCGTCGGGGATCGAGTGATTTACCGCCAGGAACTCAAGCTCAAATGGACCGACCTGTTCAACTGCTCGATCCGCAACACACATAGTGAATGCCTTAATGCGATGCTCTTTCAATTTTGCTTCAATAAAAGCAAGTGTTAACGCTGAGCCGATAATTGGAATATCAGACCGGTGCCGCAAAAGGTAGGGAACCGCACCAATGTGGTCCTCATGGCCGTGGGTGAGCACTATGGCATCAACGTCGTTGATCCGATCCAGAATTGGCTCAAAATCAGGCAGGATTAAATCGACGCCGGGGTGAGACTCCTCTGGGAACAAGACACCACAGTCAACAATGAGTAATCGGGATTCGTATTCAAATACCGTCATATTGCGACCGATCTCACCCAATCCCCCTAACGGCATGATTCGTAAAGATCCCGGAGCTAACGATGGCGGCGCGGGCAGATCAGGTAGGAACATGTAATCAGTCCTTAATATTTTCTAGAAAGTGCACATCACGCAAAAGGAACAACGCCTCCCGCAGCCAGATCAATGCGCAATTGTGCGATCTCGCTCGGGGTTGCATTTACTAATGGAAGTCGCACCGGTCCGCTGGGCAGGCCTTGGAGGTTTAGCGCAGCCTTGATCAAAATAACGCCTTGAGCACGAAACACTCCCGTGTACACGGGCAAAAGTGACTCATTTATCGCACGGGCAGCCTCGACATCACCGTTCCAAAACAACTCCGCCATTTTTGCGAGACGATCCCCCACCAGATGGCCCACGACGGACACCATGCCGCCGGCACCCAGCGCCAGCAAAGCCAAGTTGAGTGAGTCTTCACCGCTGTACCACGCCAAATCTGTGCGCGCCATGACCCATTGGGATGCTTCTAAATCACCCTTTGCATCTTTATTCGCGATTATCCGAGGATGCTCGGCCAATCGGACCAGCGTTTCCGTTTCAATAGCCACCCCGGTACGGCGAGGGATGTCATAGGTCATGAGCGGTAATTCGGTGCTATCAGCGATTGCCCAGAAGTGCTCAAAAATACCCTGCTGAGGTGGCCGGTTGTAATACGGTGCAGACGCCATGAGTGCGTGCACGCCCGCCTTTTGGGCCGCTTTCGCACTGGAAATCGAGTGTGCGGTGTCATTGGTTCCCACGCCAGCGATCACGGTGGCGCGATCTCCCACAGCTTCTACAACCGCCTGCAACAGTGCCAGATCCTCAGCATCAGTTTTCGTTGCTGCTTCCCCGGTAGTTCCATTGATGACGAGTCCTTCATGACCAAGATTGTCGACCAAGTGGCTCGCTAAGCGCTGAGCTCCATCTAGGTCCTGACCGCCGTCAGGCTCAAAGGGCGTGATCATCGCGGTGAGCATCACCCCAAACGGACTTTTCATAGCCAAAGCCTATCGTGACCGGCTAAGGCGCAACCCGCCCATGCTCATTGAATGCCGAATGTGTCAATGGCATCAACTGTGCGAAATGCCCTTCATAGACTTCGGCCACCATTTCAATCTCCCGCTGCGGGTAGGACACGAATTGTGAGCCCTCTACTTTGCGCCGGAGGGAAAGGAAATTCATGAGGGCTCGCGCATTCATGGTTACATACGCCGACGAATAGATGGTCACGGGAAGCACCATTCGCGCAACTTCACGGGCCACGCCAGCCTCGAGCATCTCCAGATAACCCGAGTAGGCAGAAGTACAGGATTCTCGGATAGTGCGGTCCACCAGCTCAGATTGGGCCAAGGTGCCAGGGTGAAACTCGTATGCGCCCGGCTTTCCCGACTGCACAAGTGGGCGCTCATGGCTGGGAACGTAGAAGAGCGGGAGCAACTCACGATAGCGACCAGATTCTTCGTTGTAACTAGCGATCCGGTGGCGCATGTGTTCGCGCCACACAAAAATTGGTGCCTTCACGAAAAAGGTCATTGAATTATGTTCGAACGGGCTGCCATGACGGTCGCGCATTAAATAATTGATCAAGCCGGCGCTACGTTGGGGATCAGCATCCACATCTTCGAGCGATTGCTCCCCTACAGTTGAGACTCTCGCGGCGAAAACAACGTCAGCATCACTTGCATTAGCACGAACTAGTTCAACGGTAATGTCACTGCGAAACTCAATTTCCACGATGCTGATCCTACTGCGTGATCGGACACAGATACCGTAACGACGTGGACACAACTCGATTGGCGGACGCCACAGACTCCGATAAGATCGCGCTTCTTCAAATCACCAATTGGGAGCGCTCTCACCCTGCGATTGCACACCTACTTGATCACGAGGATGTTCAATCGCAGTGGGCGCACGCAATAACTGATCAAGGAACCCGCGGCCGCGTACTCATCTGCGAGCGAGATGGAGTTCTAGTCGGCGTTGCGGCGATCGAATTTGACCAGGAAATCGGGCACCTATCCCTGATCGAAGTGGCCCCTGATCTACGCCGAGCCCTGATTGGATCACGGTTACTCAATGCGGCAGCTGATCTCGCTCACAGAAGTGGATGCGTGCGATTGAGTTGCTGGCTCAATGAGGATCAACACGACGGTCGACTTTTCTTGGAGTCCACCGGCTGGGGAGCCTCCGGCGCCACCCGAACCCTCAGCACGGCTACTGAGGACCTCGACGGCGCCGTGGTCGTTGACCAGATTGAGTTGACCACCAGTCTCAAGACCGAATAACGGCACGCAACCTAAAAGTGTCGGCGAGTCCCCGGCGCCCGCCGACAATTAATGTTCCCACACAAGCGCCACCAAAATCAATCAAATTTGTCCTCAAATGGGGGACTCTCGCCATGAACACGACTACTCGCTCTGTAAAATCGCGTATCGGTCAGTACCAAATCTAACTCAGTCCGGGTTCTGACCGCCCGACCCATCAGTTCATACTTTCGGCGCACCCGATCCAAATACTCTTTTGCATTGTGCGGGGAGATGTCTATCCGGTGGGCGACAGCAGCCAGGGTCAAACCCGCCGCGTACAAAGGCAATGTATCAATTTCTCGTCAACTAAGATCGGGGCGATCTCTTGCGTCAGCCAAGATCGCGGCTAAGTCAACTGAAAAAACATTTCACCGGCCGCGACCGTTTGCAAAGCGGTGACCAAGACCTGCGGACCCACTCGCTTGGGAACGAACCCGAGCGCCCCTTCCTGCACACCGCGCCGAATGCCATAAGAATCCCCATTCGCGCTCATCAAAAGCACATTGTGTCCAGCGCTCATCTGGCGCCTCGAAATTGACGCGAGCGTCTTTTACGCGGGGTCCAAGATCAACGTGGCGGAGCACCACGTAAGCCTCGACTCGCCTGTGACCTAAAACCGCTTCTCCGGAATACACAACATCTATTGCTCACGCAAAACCATGAATCATCAGCGACACCAAACCTTCACGCACGAGTTCGTGGTCGTCAATAACCATCACACGAAGTGCGCCGACACCAGGGCAAATGCGATCAATCCACGCCGCATGGACAGGTACGCGGAGGGAATCGCCATGGTCACAACCGCTAGCCTGACATAATCACATTTGCGATTGTTAGGGGCAGCATGGGTTGGAAGCGCAACCGCCGCAAATCCGGCGGTGAAAATCGGTCGATTGACACCAATGCGCTGGGAATAGGAATCGCCACTGGCGCATACGCCCTCTCGTTTGGCGCAATCTCGGTCGCGAGTGGGCTCAGCGTTCTGCAAACGCAATCCCTGTCGCTTTTCATGTTCACGGGCGCTTCTCAATTTGCTTTCGTTGGCGTGATTGGGGCCGGTGGCGGCGCCGTGATCGCCGTCGTCACCGCGCTCCTACTCGGTGCTCGCAATAGTTTGTACGCTCTTTCACTAGGGCCAGTGCTCACGCCAAAGAGGAAAGAAGTGCCTTACACAGCCCTTTTGACAATCGATGAATCAACCGCCATGGCATTTCGATACAACGCATCGAAAAAGGCCTCTCGCCGCGCCTTTTTTGCCACCGGACTCAGTGTCTACGTCTTTTGGAATATTGGTACCGCATTAGGTTCCCTTGGTGCCAGTGCACTTTCAGACCCAGGAGTTTTGGGCCTAGACGCCGCAATCCCAGCCGGCTTTCTCGCCTTGCTCTGGCCCCGCCTTACGGCAGGATCCAGCAGCGAAAATCGCAAAATGTGGACCGTAGCTGTTGCCAGCGCTGGCCTGGCCATGATGTTGATTCCCTTCCTACGTCCGGGGCTTCCCGTACTCTTTAGCGCCCTGGTTGCAGTTGCTGCGAGTCTGATGTGGAGCAAGAGCTCCCGACCTGCTGGAGGAAACTAATCATGTGGGCCAGCATCCTTATTGCCTCATTCGGCACTTACGTGGAAAAACTACTCGGCTATCTGCTACCTCAAGGAATCTTGGAACGCGAATCAGTGCGTCGAATGACCGGTTTGCTTCCCGTATCACTACTCGCGGCATTGGTAGCTGTTCAAACGTTCGCCAGTGACCAAGCGTTTCTCATCGACGCTCGGATCCTTGGGCTGGGCGTTGCAGTAGTTGCCCTGCTACTACGAGCGCCCTTTCTTGTGGTAATTATTGCTGCCGCGGCAAGTACGGCGCTGATTCGCTGGTTAGGGTGGATGCCCTAATGGGTGAACCTTCATTTCGCAAGCCAATCTTTGGGGCCGTGTGGCGATATCCGGAACCAGACATGCGACGGCTGCAACGCGTGGGCCGGCGTGGCCTGTTCCGGCTAGCTGTCTTGGTACCACTGACACTCGGTGTGATGTCGCTGCTGGCAATTAGCGTTGTTTATGCGACATCGGGGATCCCGCTAATCGAAGCAGCGTTTATTGGCACCATGACTGCAAGTATTTCCGTGTTAGTTTTTCGTGGCTGGATGCTGGGAACGTTTGTTAATGGGAACGGTTTCAAAATAGTCACACTGTTGGCCACGCACTCCGGGCTTTGGCGCAATGGTTATTCAGTTGAACTACGGCACACCACCTGGGCAATTTTAGGAATCCCCACTGGGGTTCGCAGCCGCAGAGTCGCACTGAGTCCGACACGTGGACCAGACCTCATGACACATATTTACTTTGGCAGCATTGACGGCGTATTCACCGCCGAAAGACTAGATGTACTTTTTCAGTTACTGCGCAGGTGGAGCGTTCCCGAATAGAGGTTTGGCAGTTCCGGTGTTCAGATGGGAGATCACGCTCTCAGCTTCCTAGCGGAAGGACATTTTCTAGGCCAACCACGACTCCATCAATATGGTTAATTTCCTTGATAGCAATCAACACGCCCTGCATGAAAGAATCGCGGTTCAGTGAGTCATGTGTGATCGTGAGCGTTTCGCCGATCGATCCAAATAATACTTCCTGGTGGGCGACCATTCCGCGCAATCTTACCGAGTGAATCGGCACCCCATCCACGCTGATGCCACGCGCACCCATGTCTTGAGGATCTGTTGCATCCGGGCTTGGGGCGTGCCCCCGCCGGGCTACCGCAACCTTTTGCGCTGTGAACCGAGCTGTCCCTGAAGGTGCATCAACTTTCTCTGGGTGGTGAGACTCAACGATTTCCACAGATTCAAAATACGGCGCTGCGATTGCGGCAAATGTAACCATGAGCACGGCACCCATGCTGAAATTCGGCGCAATAAGGACCCGAGAGTTCGGCCGTTGACCTGCCCAGAGCTCAAGAGTTTCGATGCGTTCGGGCGTAAAACCTGACGTTCCCACCACCGCATCAATTCCATGTTTGATACAAAAAGCTAGATTCTCCATCACGATCGTAGGGTTGGTGAAATCGACCACTACCTCACAACGTGCCTTCAATAGCTCTTCCAGTGAATCACCAATGTCTATCCCTACGGCCAATTCACATTGTGCGTCTGCTTGCACGGCTGCGACCACACTTGATCCCATTTTGCCATTTGCACCGATAACGCCTACTCGAATCTTCTTGCCCATGGCTGTCCTTTCCTATGCGCGAGAAATCGAAAGTGGTGGGACAAATCCTATGGGAGCTTTCAACCTCTTGTATGGTCCGATCACGCTCAAGGCTAATGGTTCACTGAGAAACTCCCTCGCCATGGCGTTAACATCCGATACGTCTACTTGATCCACGCGCGCGAGTACATCCTCAACGCGCAGCAGTTCCTCTTGATACAGCTCCGATTTAGCGATGCGGCTCATGCGAGCCCCCGTATCTTCTTGGCCAAGCACCGTTCCACCTTTAACCTGACCCTTGGCTCTTTGGAGTTCGGAATCGGTAACCCCATTGGCAACCAAGACAGCAAGCTCGTTTTGACACACGTCAAGGACTTGATCCAACTTTGTGGGAATACAGCCAGCGTAAATTCCAAATATCCCTGAGTCTCGGAAACTCTGCGAGTAGGCGAACACGGAATAGGCGAGTCCGCGTTGTTCGCGCACCGCCTGAAAAAGTCGGGAACTCATGCCCCCGCCTAATACTGTGGATAGGATCGCCCCGGTAAAACGACGGTCGTCGCCCCTAATCATTCCGTGTGTTCCCATCACGACGTGTGCCTGTTCGGTCTTGCGCGTGTCCAGGGAGCTGATCGCCGTGCCAATCTTGATCTTTCCGCCTTCCGGCCGAAGGCCCGCCTTGGCGGTGCTCAGGTGCGTTTTGGGACTGGCATCAAGTGCCTTTTCCACCAGACGCACTGCTCGAGCATGATCGACGTCACCGGCGATAGCTACCACAAGTGAATCGGACTGGTAAAATTTTGCATAGAAATTTATGATCGAACGGCGGGTTATCCCCAGAATGGTGTGAGCCGTACCCAAGATAGGGCGACCCAACGCCGTATCTCCAAAGAGGGTTCGTGCGAATTGATCGTGCACCAGATCGCTGGGATCGTCGTCAACCATTGCAATCTCTTCAAGTATGACTCCACGCTCGCCCTCAATGTCCTCCGACCTGAGTTGGGCGTCGGTAACCACGTCGCAGAGAACATCAATCGCGAGCGGAAGATCCACGGCCAAGACTTTGGCGTAGTAGCAGGTGTGCTCTTTACTTGTGAAAGCATTAATTTCACCGCCGACAGACTCGATCGCGGCTGCTATTTCCAACGCCGAACGCCTCGACGTGCCCTTAAAAAGCAAGTGCTCCAAGTAATGGGCGGCGCCGGTATGCGACCCCTTTTCGTCCCGCGAACCTGCATCAACCCAGATGCCAATACTGGCGGAGTGAACACCGGGAACTTTTTCCGTGATAACCCGAACCCCGCTGGACAGGACGGATCGACGAACTAACGAGCCATCCGTCCCGGCCAGCAGAGTTTTAGTTTTTGCCATTATTCGGCCGAAACGGCGCTTTCTGCAGGAACTGCGATCAGAGAAAGCTTCCCACGGGGGTCAATCTCCTTGATCTCAACCTGGATCTTGTCGCCGACTTTGAGAACTTCCTCAACACTCTCGATCCGTCCCTTACCCGCAAGTTTCTTCACTTCAGAAATATGCATCAGACCGTCTTTGCCTGGCACCAGCGAGATAAATGCACCGAAGGCAGCAATTTTCACGACGGTTCCCAAGTACCGCTCCCCCACCTCTGGCATGGTTGGGTTTGCAATTTGATTAATTGCATTGCGAGCGGCTTCTGCCGAAGGACCATCGGTAGCTCCAATGTAAATGGTGCCGTCGTCCTCGATGCTGATGTCAGCGCCGGTTTCCTCTTGAATCTGTTTAATAATTTTGCCCTTTGGGCCAATTACCTCACCGATCTTGTCAACGGGAACCGTAACCGAAATCACTCGAGGCGCCGTTGCCGCCATTTCATCCGGATTATCGATTGCTTCGTTCATAACATCCAAGATGGTGAACCGGGCGTCGCGTGCCTGAGTCAATGCACTCGCAAGTACTTCAGCTGGGATTCCGTCAAGCTTTGTATCCAGCTGCAAAGCTGTCACAAAGTTGCGAGTTCCGGCAACTTTGAAGTCCATATCACCAAATGCGTCTTCGGCGCCCAGGATGTCGGTCAAGGCAACAAATTTCTGTTCCCCGTCAACGGTCCCCGAAATCAGGCCCATGGCGATACCAGCAACAGGTGCTCTCAAGGGCACCCCCGCATTGAGAAGTGACATGGTCGATGCGCATACGGAGCCCATCGACGTTGAACCATTTGATCCCAGTGCTTCAGACACCTGGCGAATTGCATAAGGGAATTCCTCACGAGTGGGCAGAACCGGCATAAGTGCACGCTCAGCGAGAGCACCATGTCCAATTTCGCGGCGCTTAGGCGAACCCACTCGGCCGGTCTCGCCAGTTGAGTAAGGCGGGAAGTTGTAATTGTGCATATAGCGCTTGCGACTCTCAGGGTTGAGTGTGTCCAGTTGCTGCTCCATGCGAAGCATGTTCAGAGTTGTGACTCCAAGGATCTGCGTTTCGCCACGTTCGAATAGCGCTGAACCATGAACTCGGGGAATTACGTCGACTTCCGCTGACAGTGTGCGGATGTCTGCCAAACCACGCCCATCAATGCGGACACCGTCAGTGAGTACGCGTTGACGCACCGAATTTTTGGTGACTGAGCGAAGCGCCGCGCTGACTTCCTTTTCGCGTCCCTCAAATTTCTTACCGAGTGCTGCAAGGACGTCTGCCTTGATCTCGTCGAGGCGATCTTCACGCTCTGCTTTAAAAACAATGGTGAGGGCTTCGATAACCGGCTTCTCGGCAATTTCTTCAACGGCCGCATACACGTCATCCTCGTATTCCAAGAAAACTCGGAAGTCACCAACTGGCTTTGCGGCCGTCTTCGCGAGTTCGCTCTGGGCCTCGCATAGTGCCTTAATGAACTTCTTCGATGCATCAAGTCCCTGGGCAACAACTTCCTCGGTGGGAGCGGTCGCCCCGCCAGCCACCAGTTCCATCGTGCGTTCAGTGGCCTCGGCTTCAACCATCATGATCGCGACGTCGTCGCCAGCAACCCGACCGGCAACTACCATGTCGAACACTGCTTCTTCGAGTTGCTCATGGGTGGGAAATGCCACCCATTGGCCACCGATCAGCGCTACGCGCACACCACCGATGGGGCCGGTGAATGGCAGTCCACTGAGCTGAGTTGAGGCAGATGCTGCATTGATGGCCAGTACGTCGTAGAGGTCCTTAGGGTTCAAAGACATTACGGTGACTACAACCTGAACTTCGTTGCGCAAGCCTTTTTTGAAGGTTGGGCGAAGTGGCCGGTCGATCAACCGGCACGTCAGGATTCCATCTTCGCTGGGGCGTCCTTCACGGCGGAAGAATGAGCCCGGAATCCGGCCCACGGAATACATGCGCTCTTCAACGTCAACCGTGAGTGGGAAGAAATCAAGTTGGTCTTTGGGGTGCTTTCCCGCGGTAGTCGCACTGAGCAACATTGTTTCTTCGTCGAGATACGCACACACGGAGCCAGCAGCTTGACGGGCGAACCGTCCTGTTTCAAATCGAATCGTTCTGGTACCAAATTTGCCGTTATCAATAACGGCGCTTGCAGATACAATATTTGCCTGCATAGGGTGTCTCCTTACATTGTTTGAGACACTTTTGCACTGCCGCCATGTTCGGCGGTCTCCGATCGAGATTCGCGGGTGCTTTCACCCGAAAATCACTACCGAGGACCGACATCCGCGGTGCACCGAAAGTGTCTGATTAATTGCATTATTTTGTTTCAATTGGCTTGGCTCAACAACTTTACGCGGCGGCAGCTACAATCGCTGCCGCACAGTGTGAAGTTATCGGCGCAAACCGAGACGCTCAATAATCGAGCGGTAACGGTGAATGTCCGTTTTTGTGAGGTAGTTGAGTAGCCGGCGCCGTTGACCGACCATGAGCAGAAGTCCACGACGGCTGTGATGATCGTGCTTGTGGGTCTTCAAATGTCCGGTGAGGTCTGTGATTCGACGGGTAAGCATCGCAATCTGCACTTCGGGTGAACCCGTATCACCGGGTTTGGTGCCGTATTCGGCAATAATCTCTTGCTTTACAGCAGTGTCTAACGGCATTTATTCCTCTCGAACGCGCCTTATCGACCACACGAAGGAGGCCGAGGTGGGCACTGATTTCATTGACACGAATCTGGAAGCGCCCGCCTCCAAACCGTCTAGTTCCGCAACCTTAGCATTCTCTGCCCGACTTGATCACGCTGGCTCTGGCCGGAGTAGTTCTGAAACCCTTGCTACATCGACTCCGATTTGCACCAAGTAGTCGTCCAAGCTCCCAAACACTTCCTGAGGCCGGATAAATTCGGCGAACTCCACCCCAACGCGTGCCCCGTAAAGCTCAAGGTCGGTTCGATTCAGTACGTAGGCCTCCACACGCTGGCTTCTTCCCTGAAATTGTGGATTCGTTCCTACCGAAATGGCCGCGGGAAGCCGATCACCTGACACAATCACGTAGCCTGCGTACACGCCATCTGCGGGGACGAGTAGCTGGTCATCCCAGTCTAGGTTTGCGGTCGGGTAGCCCAGTTCATGTCCGCGCCGGTCCCCCTTGACCACCTCTCCGCTGAGAATAAAATTCCTGCCCAGCATCTCTGCGGCCAAGTGAACTTTCCCGGATCCGACTAACTCGCGAATTCGGGTCGAGGAGATGGTTCCATCAGACTGAACCAAATCAAAGATCTTTACCGAGAAGCCCAACTCAATTCCATTTTCCGTGAGCGTGCTCGCATCTCCACTGCCGTTTCGACCATATGTGAAATTCGCACCTACCCAGACGATCTGCGCTCCTAAACGGTCACGGAGAAAATCACGTGAAAATTCCAAAGGGGTCAAGTTGGCTAGTTCGGGTGTAAAAGAAACAACTTCGATGTAATCAACACCAATTTGCGTGAGTAATTCCTTGCGGTGAGCCAGATTACTAATTAACTTGGGCGCATGGCCCGGCCGCACGACTGCATTCGGATGCGGATCAAAGGTGCACACTGTCAAGCCAAGTCCTGCTTTTGTTGCAGCTCTCTTTGCCGCTGTGACGAGGGCCTGATGGCCTAGGTGAACTCCGTCAAAAATACCAATGCAAACCAATGACTTAGATGTGCTCACGTTCAAAGGGTACTGGGTGACTGGGCGCTGCTGGGAAAGACTGCAATATATGCGCACCTCTCATCGACTTTCTGTGCAAGGGCTGCCAGTGTTCCTTCGGGATCAATTAAGGCGATCGTTGGTTGAGTAAAAACATCGGGCCAAGGAATTCTTTGCCCCATACGCACGGCCGCGCCCTGATCCACACCCACATCGAAGATCGGCCAGGTCAGGCCAGCCACTTCAGCAAGTGAGAGCGAATGCACCCATGGATCAGCTGCACTTTCTAACAAGTCCAAATTGTGCGCAGCTTTTTGGTCGAATGCATCCACCGAAGTGCGGCGCAACGCGATGAGATGCCCACCCACGCCCAGCCCGTCCCCTAAATCTCGAGCGATGGCTCGAATATAGGTACCGGATGACACCGTGACATCAATTTCAATATCAAGGAATTCCCCATGTGAGACCATGTGCACGACCTCAAGATTGAACACGGTGACATTTCGCTCAGGAATTTCAACCACTTGGCCATCTCTCACCCGGGCGTATGCTCGGCGGCCATCGATTTTGATCGCACTCACTGAACTAGGCCGTTGCAAAATTTCACCACGTAACTTGTCAAGCGCCGACTCGATCTCGTCGGCATGAAGTTCACTCGCGTTGGTGAGAGGTCCCAATTCTCCTTCTCGGTCATCTGTTGAACTCGCCGCGCCCAATCGGATCGTGCCGAGATACCTCTTATGAGACGTCGTGAGGTGACCAAGTAACCGAGTGCCCGAATTAATTCCCAGCACCAACACACCCGTAGCCATCGGGTCCAGCGTTCCCGCGTGGCCCACTTTGCGAGTATTAAATATTCGGCGTACCCGAGCAACTACATCATGTGAGGTGATGCCCGCGGGCTTGTCCACCAACAGCACACCTGCGGGCCCCTGCACAGTGGCGGCGCTAGTCCCCATGGGTTGCTAATCGCCTTCTGTTTCGCGATACGGGTTTACATCCCCCGCATGATTAGCGCCTCTCGCTTGCTCATGCACACGTGCGTCAGCCGCGGCGGCCTCTCGCAAGAGTTGCTCGACGTGGGCCGCATTCTCGGGGATCGCATCTAGGACAAACTCCAGCGATGGAGTGAATTTAACCCCGGTTCCCTTGCCCACTTCGGTTCGCAGCATGCCTTTACTCGAGGCCAACGCGGCGGCGGTGGACTCCCGTTCCTCTTGGGTTCCAAGCACCGTATAAAACACGCTGGCGTCGCGCAAATCTGGAGTAAGTCGGACGTCTGTGATCGTGATGAAACCCATACGCGGATCTTTGATCCGTGTATCCAAAGTCTGTGCAACTATGACTTTGATTCGATCGGCTAACTTTCGCGCACGCGCTTCACTGGCCATGATGACTCTCCTTGAGCTACTTGCGTGGCTTTTCACGCATTTCAAACGTTTCGATTACATCGTCGACCTTGACATCCTGATAGGAACCGAGATTGATACCGCACTCGAATCCTTCGCGAACCTCAGTAGCATCGTCCTTGAAACGGCGAAGGGTCGCAATTGTCAAATTGTCAGCGACAACAGCACTGTCGCGCACCAATCGTGCTTTGCTGTTGCGTCGAACCTCACCACTGCGAACCAAGCAACCTGCGATCGTTCCGAATTTGGACGATTTGAAAACATCACGCACTTCGGCCGTTCCGAGTTGGATTTCTTCGAACTCGGGCTTGAGCATTCCCTTAAGGGCTGCTTCGATTTCGTCAATGGCCTGGTAGATGATGCTGTAGTACCGCACGTCGACGCCTTCATGGGTTGCGAATTCGGCAACTTTTCCTTCAGGTCGTACGTTGAAGCCAATAATGATTGCTTTAGATGCGCTGGCGAGCGTGACATCACTCTTGGTGATTGCACCGACCCCCCGGTGAATTACCCGCAATGACACTTCTTCGCCAACGTCAATCTTGACTAGCGCGTCTTCGAGAGCCTCAACCGACCCTGACACGTCACCCTTAAGAATCAAAGTGAGTTCTGACACTTCGCCGCGTTCAATTGACTCTAAGAAGTCCTCGAGTGAACGTTTTACTCGATTCTTTGCCAGCATGGCATTGCGTTCGCGCGCCTGGCGCGTTTGCGCAATCTGGCGAGCAATCCGGTCTTCCCTGACCACCAAGAAGCTGTCGCCAGCTCCCGGAACCGACGTCAGTCCGAGCACTTGGACTGGGGCAGAAGGCCCAGCGGTGGCCACAGTATTTCCTTGGTCGTCGAGCATCGCTCGAACACGACCAAACGCGTCTCCGGCCACAATCGAATCACCCGGACGCAGTGTTCCGCGTTGCACCAGAACTGTTGCCACCGGACCACGACCGCGATCCAGATGTGCCTCGATTGCAACACCTTGTGCGTCCTGGTGTGGATTTGCGTGCAGATCGAGCGCTGCATCTGCCGTCAACAACACGGCCTCAAGTAGTGACTCGATTCCAATATTGTTTTTGGCGGATACGTCAACAAACATCGTGTCGCCGCCGAAATCTTCGGCTACTAACCCGTATTCGGTGAGTTGTCCCCGCACTTTCGTCGGATCCGCGCCCTCTTTATCAATCTTGTTAACGGCAACCACAATGGGGACACCGGCTGCTTGGGCGTGGTTGAGCGCTTCAATCGTTTGCGGCTTTACGCCGTCGTCGGCCGCCACCACCAAAATCGCGATATCGGTGACTTCAGCACCTCGTGCACGCATGGCCGTAAACGCCTCATGGCCGGGTGTGTCAATGAAGGTAATCGGGCGTTCACCATCGGGGGAATGGGCAATCACCTGGTAGGCGCCAATGTGTTGGGTGATGCCACCGGCCTCGACAGATGCGACATTCGTCTTGCGGATTGCGTCCAGTAGTCGAGTCTTACCGTGGTCAACGTGACCCATAACAGTCACTACCGGTGGACGAATGACCAAATCTTCTTCGTCTTCTTCCTCATCGAGATCAATCTGGAAGCTCTCTAAGAGTTCTTTGTCCTCATCCTCGGGCGAAACAATCTCCACCGAGTAACCCAGCTCAGAGCCCAGAACCTCGAAGGTTGCCGCATCCAAGGATTCGGTGGCCGTAGCCATCTCACCCAATTGGAACAACACGGTGACCAAGTTGCCGGGGGGAACCGGAACGCCGGTCATGATTTCAATCTTGTCGGCGAAATCGTTCATAGATGCGCCCTGGCGCAAGCGAATTACAGTTTTGCCGTTTCCGCGAGGAATCGATACGCCGCCAATACTGGGGGCTTCGCGCATTTCATATTCTTGGCGCTTGGTGCGCTTCGACTTTCGCGATCTGCTCTTTGAACGACCGCGACCGAAAGCTCCTGCTGTTCCGCCACCGGGACCGCGTCCGCGGCCACCAACACCGGGACGGCCACTGCCGGGACGAGCTGCATCTCCACCACCGGCACCAGGTCCTCCGCCGGGTCCAGCTCCGCCGGGACGGCCCGGGCCACCGGTGCGCTGCTGGAAGGGTGGTCTAGTCCCACCGGGACGGTCATCAGGACGACGTGGGGTGGCACCTTGACCGGGGCGGCCTGGTGCTGGACGACCCATGCCCTGTGCGGAAGCAAAAGGGTTATTTCCTGGCCGGGGAATACCCGACTTGGCCATGCCCTGGTTGGAGGAAAAGGGGTTATTTCCAGGCCGGGGAATACCCGTGGCTGAAGGCTTTGGGGCGTTAGGGTCGGCCACTGGCTCTGTTGCAGCAGCAGGGGGCGCCTCGGGCTCAGCGGAAGGCGCCGCCGGCGCAGCGACGGGGGCAGCAACGGGCTTAGCTGGCGCTGCGGGCTTTTCTTCTTTGGCAACGGGCACAACGCCCTCTTCGGCAAAGGCAGCCTTAAGCTTTCTGGCCACCGGAGGCTCAACGGTCGAAGATGGTCCCTTGACGAACTCGCCGATTTCTTTTAGCTTCTCCAGCGTGCGCTTTGAGTCAATGCCTAATTCAGCGGCAATCTCATGTACGCGTGGTTTTCCAGCCACAATTCTCCTGTCTGGGCACACCCAGGCAGGGGGTGCCGTTACCTACAAACGAGGCTCATTTCGAGCCACTCATAAGGATTCCATTAGCCATTCAGCCTGTTCTTAGCGAGGTCGGGTGACCTACTGAGGTCGTTCAGTTCGGAGCAATCTAGTTGGGACCCTTGTTTTAAGGCCCTACTCCATGCTCGCCGTGTCAAGGAGAGAGAAAGACACTCGAAGTTGAGATGCACCCAAGCACCTCTACCGGTCTCTTTCGCTTTGCC
>DEZY01000085.1:4996-5331 GCA_002365735.1 Actinobacteria bacterium UBA3120 | reverse complement strand
CTATCAGACCCAAGGTCCTTCACTGAAACGTTGACCCCCTTTAGTGCCATGTATTTCTCTACTACAGTTCTTGCGACGGTGGGGTTCGGTGATATTGCACCCAATACGGTCCCGGCTCGTTGGGTAACCATGATCCAAATGTTTATTAACCTGGTCTTTATCGGCGTAGTCGTGAGAGTGTTTGCTTCAGCGGCCAAGAGGGGGTTAGTACGTAAGAAAAATACGCAATCGGACCAAGGCTAAATATCCAGTCCGAATTCTGAAATAATTTCGGCGGTTGAAGCTCCGAGGTCGGGGGGTGCCATCCGATACTCAACCGGCGTGCGACTGAAACT
>DEZY01000085.1:0-4810 GCA_002365735.1 Actinobacteria bacterium UBA3120 | reverse complement strand
CTGAAACTCACCGGATTTGCCACCATGCCCTCACGCACGGGTTCCAGCCCAAGTTGCTCGGCGAGTTCAAAGGCTTGCGGAATTGAATTAATCGGACCGCAGGGGACCCCCGCCTTATTGAGTCGCTCAAACCAATGGTCAGCCGTCTTGGCGACCAGAGCCTTGTCAAGCTCACCACGCAAAGCATCGCGGTTTCCTACCCTCTTGCTGTTTTCAGTAAAACGTGTGTCTGCTGACAATTCCGGAACCCCCAATGCTTCACAGAGATTCACAAATTGTGAATCATTTCCGACTGCAATAACGATGGACCGGTCTGAGCACTCGAATATCTCATATGGTGAAATGCTTGGGTGAGCGTTACCCAGTCGCTGAGGGGTGACACCACCAAGAACGAAGGCGCTGCTTTGATTCACCATGGAGGAAAGTAAAACGGAAAGTAGATTCACTTCAAGGCGTTGACCAATTCCCGACTTTTCTCGCTCAATTAGCGCAGCCATGACTGCATTACTTGCGTGGAGTCCAGCGAGTACATCGACAAGAGCCACCCCGACTTTGGTGGGTTGATCGGTGCCCGTGACGCTCATTAAGCCGCCCATGGCTTGAATGAGGAGGTCGTATCCGGGAAGTTCCTTTCCCTCCTTGCTCCCGAAACCGCTAATCGAGCAGTAGACAACCTGAGGATTTGTTTTCGTGACGCTGTGATAATCAAGTTTGAATTTGTCGAGTCCTCCAACTTTAAAGTTCTCAATCACGACATCTGCCTTGCGTGCAAGATTCTGGGCGCGATACAAATCCTTCGAGTCGCGTAGATCCAGTCCAATAGATTGCTTATTGCGATTCACTGACTCGAAATACGTTGCTTTACCCTGGGAGGTGAATGGCGGACCCCATTGTCTTGTGTCGTCCCCGCGATCTGGATCCTCAACTTTGATAACAGTTGCACCAAAGTCTGCCAGCAGCATGCTTGCATAGGGTCCGGCCAGCACCCGAGAAAAGTCTGCTATGACAACACCGTCCAGTGGGCCACGAACCTGATTGGGTGAACTCATTTACTTAAAAGCTGCAATGCCAGTGAGGGCGTTACCAATCACCAGGGTGTGCATTTCGTTTGTGCCCTCGTAGGTGAACACAGATTCGAGGTTGTTCATGTGTCGAATTATTGGGTACTCCAAAGTGATTCCGTTTCCACCCAAAATACTTCGGCATTCGCGCGCAATTTTTAGGGCTTCACGGGCATTGTTGAGCTTGCCCAATGACACCTGCTCGGGTGTAATCCCGACGGTGTCCTTGAGGTGACCGAGATGCAATGCGAGCAGCATTCCCTTTCCAAGCTCCAAGGTCATGTCTGCAAGTTTCTTTTGCGTGAGTTGGTATCCGGCAATCGGTCGGTCAAATTGCACACGATTTACCGAGTAATCAATGGCAGTTTCCAGACAGTCTCGAGCTGCACCTATTGCACCAAAGGCAATTCCAAACCGCGCTTCGTTGAGGCAACTTAACGGTCCACGTAGTCCTTTTACTCCTGGCAGCATTGCATCTGCTGGCAACCGGATGTCGGTGAATACGAGTTCGCTTGTGACCGAGGCGCGGAGGGACATCTTTTTGTGAATCGTATTTGCAACGAAGCCCGGTGTATTTGTGGGATCGATAAAACCGCGGATCCCATCATCTGTTTGGGCCCAGACAACGGCTACGTCGGACACACTCCCATTTGTGATCCACATTTTTGATCCATTGAGAATCCAATCGGAACCATCGCGCCTCGCGTGGGTGAGCATGCCTTGCGGGTTGGAGCCAAAGTCTGCTTCGGTGAGTCCAAAGCAACCGAGGATTTCCCCCGTTGCCATACCGGGAATCCAGGCTCGTTTTTGCTCCTCGGTGCCGAACTCGTGAATCGCAAACATTGCCAAGGATCCTTGAACGCTGACCAGTGAGCGAATTCCGGAATCGCCCGCTTCTAGCTCAAGGGCAGCAAGACCGTAAGCAGTGGCGCTTGTGCCGGCGCACCCGTACCCCTGCAGGTGCATGCCTAAGACGCCGAGGGAACCAAAATCGCGGGCGAGCTCGCGGGCGGGAAGTTCGCCGTGTTCGAACCAGTCCGCCACCTGGGGTTTGATGTGGGCGTCGACGTAGTCTTTAACTACGGAAGCAATTGCTCGGTCTTCTTCACTAGAGTGGTGCTCCAGCGCAAATAGGTGCAGGGGTGCGGTCGGCATGCCCGCACGCTATCACAAATGTATCCAATTTGGTAAAATGTATTCAATCTTGGATCAGGGAATCGTGCTTCTGACTAGTGCCCGAGCATTCGGGCCAGGTAGTGCGCGCTGCGAGAGGTTTTCCCCGTTCGTTCTTCGTGCGAGTCAGCCCGTTGCATGACCTGTAAGCCCAGATTCGCCCCGAGCCACCTCAGTGGCTCAGGTTCCCATTTGCGTGAATGGTGATTCACCCACGGCAATGTGGTGAGCTCAGATTCGGTTTTGGTGATCAGGTGGGCCAAGGTCTTACCGCCCAAATGCGCGGTGCCGAGGCCGTCGCCGACATAGCCGCCACTAGATCCGATTCCGGTCGTTGGGTCATAGTTGCAACTCGCCCACCAGTCACGTGCGATCCCTAGCGGGCCTCCCCAGGCATTGGTGAAGGTGGCACTTTTCAATACCGGGAACATCTGGGTGAGCGTTGCCCGTAGCTCGGTGTGAACGCTTTCATTGGTGTCTTGGGCGGGGGAAATTTTTGAATTGAAGTGATACGGCGCGCCACGGCCCCCGAAGGCAATCCTGTTGTCAGCCGTCCGTTGGCCATAGATAACCAAATTACGGTAATCCGAAAAAGTTTCCCGCTCGCCGAGTCCAATTTCAGCCCACATATTCGCGGAGAGCGGCTCAGTTGCCACCATGAGTGAGTACACGGGCGCAATTGACCGCTTCTCGCCATGTAAAGATTTTGTATACCCCTCGGTTGCGCGGATGATGGTAGTCGCGTGAACAGTTGCAGACTGGGTCTGTGCTTTGCTTGGCTGGATGTTTAGTACTCGCGTACCCTCATATATTGCGATCCCGCGCGCGTGCAGAAATGCACTCAGTTCCTGCACCAATTTATAGGGATCAATTGCCGCACAATGTGGAGTGAAGGTTCCGCCCACAACATCAGTTGCGTTGATTCGGTCTTGGGCTTGTCGTGCGGTGAGGTAACTCAGATCTTCTGGGAAGCCCCAGTCCGCGAATTCCTGAACGTCTGCGAGTGCTCGTTCATTTTGTAAATTGCTCCGGGCTGCGATAACTGTTCCACCGTGCGCCCAGTCAATCTTCCAATTGTGTGTTGCTGCCACCCGGCCAAGGTCACTGATGTTTGTGACCATCGCTTGATGCATTCGGCGCGCAGCATCACGTGAGGTGGTACGGGCAAGGGCGGTGAAATACGCGGGGAAAAGCGCCGAGACCCAACCACCATTGCGCCCGCTGGCTCCAAATCCTACGAACTCTGACTCCAGAATGGCAATACGGCAGTGTGGATCAAGTTGATTCACGTAGTAAGCAGTCCACAAGCCAGTGAAGCCGCCGCCAACAATCGCGAGGTCAACGTCTAGGTCAGTATCAAGGGGCCCATCAAATACGCGGACGGGGGAGGTGGCTTGTTCGAACCAAAGGCTGGTGTTCATGGCATTTAGCGGGCCCAGGTGGTTACATAATCTGGCAGCGAAGTGCCCCGCGGAACGTACTGGTCGGGGATGGGTACCCCCAATTGTTCAAAGATCGGAATATGTCCGGCCCAGATCGTTTTGCCTGCGTCACTTTCCAAGTCTTCATCGAGATCATCGGGTGGGCCCTCACTAATTTTGACCGAGCACTCATCAAGTGGGAGTGAAAGCGTCATAGTTGCCTTGAGTTCTTTGGTCGTAGGTTGCCGAGCGTCATCCCAGCGGCCGGGCATCAAATGCTCGGTGACAACTTTTAGAGCATCCACCTCGGCTTGACCACTGAGCCGAGTAGCAGTACCGAACACCATGGCACAACGATAATTCATACTCGACTCAAACAGGCTCCGTGCGAGAACAAGTCCATCGAGGCGGGTCACGGTGACGCATGCTGGCACACCAGAAGCCAATAGCGTGAAAAGTCGCGAAGCAGAGGATCCGTGAATCAGTAATGTATCGCGGTCTCGGGCGTAACCCACGGGAATAACAATGGGTTGCCCATGATCTATAACACCCACATGCGCGACCAGGCCTGAATCCAGCACAGAGTAAAGAGCCTCAACATCTGTTTGTGCCTTTTCAGGCAGGCGTTTGATTTTGGTGCGCGAACTATTTCCGGGATTGGTCATCTTGCAGGTTACAGGACTTCGAGCGCTTGGGTGAGCACTGTTCGCAATGTGCTTTCAATTTCATCGAACTCTTTTTGTCCGATTGTGAGTGGCGGGGCAAGCTGAATTACCGGGTCGCCACGGTCGTCGGCGCGGCAGTAAAGGCCGTTGGCAAACAGGGCTTTGGAAAGAAATCCGCGAAGGAGCCGTTCGCACTCGTCGTCATTGAATGTTTCCCGGGTCTTTTTGTCCTTGACCAGTTCGATTCCATAGAAGTAACCCGCACCACGCACGTCGCCCACAATCGGAATGTCGGTAAGTTTTTCTAGGGTGCGACGGAAGTTGCCTTCATTTTCTTGCACATTTTGGTTGAGGCCCTCTCGCTCGAAAATATCGAGGTTTTCCATTGCGACAGCCGCTGACACCGGATGACCGCCCCAGGTGTACCCGTGCAGGAAGGTATTTGTGCCGTGCTTGAATGGTTCAAAGAGTCGATCGCTGGCGATCATGG
>DEZY01000131.1:13925-15910 GCA_002365735.1 Actinobacteria bacterium UBA3120 | reverse complement strand
GTCACGCTGACGTCGTCGGGATTGTCAACGATTCCACGAACAAGATGGGCCAGGGCGTCTTCGAGCATCAGGAAGTTTCTTCCTTGGCAGCCTCTTCTTGCGGTGTCTCAGAAGAAATGAGCTCTTCGACCTTCTCTACGACGGCTTCAACAACGTCGACGACGGCTTCAACAGCTGCTTCAACCTTCTCTGAAACAACCTCTACAACCTCTTCGACTTTCTCTGCAACGGCCTCAACAGCTTCTTTCACTTCTTCTTTAACTTCGAGCTTCTTAGGCTTGGTGGTCTTGGGGGCATTTGCGGCCTCGGTCACTGCAGCTTCATAGGCCAAAATTTTGTTGGGCTTAGGGGCGGCAACCTGGAGGGTGCCTTCAGTGCCCGGCAGACCTTTGAACTTCTGCCAGTCACCGGTTACTTTGAGGATGGCTTCAACTGCCGCTGTTGGTTGTGCACCAACTCCCAACCAGTACTGCGCACGGTCAGACTTGACCTGCATGATGCTGGGGTTCGAAATTGGCTGATAGATGCCGATTTCTTCAATTGCCCGACCATTGCGAGCGGTGCGTGCATCTGCAACCACAATCCGGTACTGGGGGGCGTGAATCTTTCCAACTCTTTTAAGCTTAATTTTTACGGCCACGGTGGGCTTTCTCCTCAAATAATGGGTGATACGAATGCACTACACGTGGGGACATGTACTGATGTCGAATCCTGCGGACTTGCTCAAGAGCCGGTTGAGAGGGACCTTCCTTGTGCAATAGCGACGTAATGCTACCCGATGGGCAAATGAACCCGTTCCCGGCCCGGGCTATTGGAGCAACTTTTTCAGGTCAGGGGGAAGTGAGCCCAAATCTGGTGGAGCGAGCGGGTCGGCGCTGGCACTGCCTTGGGCCGCGCGTTTGGCCGGATTACCGCTTCTCCCCTTGGCTCCCTTTGCCGGCTTCTGGGTCTTGGGCTGCTTCCCCTTCGACTTCTTGCCGCCACCCGTGCCACCCATGCCTGGCATACCTGGCATACCTGGGACGCCACCCTTGCCCATTTGCTTCATCATTTTTTGAGCCTGTCCGAAGCGCTCAATGAGATTGTTGACATCAGCCACTTTGGTTCCTGAACCTGCAGAAATTCGAGCCCGCCGTGACCCATTGAGGATCTTGGGGTCTGCCCTTTCAGCCGGAGTCATCGACTCAATAATGGCCGCCACCCGGTCAAGTTCACGCTCGTCGACCTGATCGAGTTGGGCTTTCATGTCGCCCATGCCAGGGAGCATGCCCATGAGTTTCCCAATTGAACCCATTTTTTTAACGGCTTGCATTTGCTCCAGAAAATCATCCAATGTGAAATCTTCGCCGTCAGCGACTTTTTGTGAAAACCGTTCCGCGCTTTCGGCATCAAATGCCTGTTCCGCTTGCTCGATCAGGGACATGAGATCGCCCATGTCTAAAATTCGGGACGCCATCCGGTCTGGGTGGAAAACTTCAAAGTCTTCTAGCTTTTCACCCGTTGAACCGAACATGATCGGCCGCTCAACCACGGAAACAATTGATAATGCAGCGCCACCGCGCGCGTCACCGTCGAGTTTCGTGAGCACCACCGCGTCAAAGCCAACCTGGCGCTCAAAGTCGCGGGCGGTATTTACGGCGTCTTGACCGATCATGGCGTCTACAACAAAAAGTACGTTCTCAGGCTGCACTGCCTCTCGCACATGTGCGAGTTCAATCATGAGTTCGTTGTCGATTGCCAGGCGTCCGGCGGTGTCGACAATTACGACGTCATGCAACTTATCCACTGCAAATTGCTTGCCCGCTCTGGCGACCGCCACCGGGTCACCTACGCCGTTGCCCGGCTCCGGTGCAAATGTTGGCACTCCGGCTCGCTCTCCCACTACCCGAAGTTGATCCACCGCGTTGGGTCGCTGCAGGTCGGCTGCAACCAATACAGGTGTGTGGCCTTGCGCTGCTAGGTACTTTGCAAGCTTGCCCGCCAAC
>DEZY01000131.1:9122-13704 GCA_002365735.1 Actinobacteria bacterium UBA3120 | reverse complement strand
CCAGCTTGCCCGCCAACGTCGTCTTTCCTGCACCTTGAAGCCCGGTAAGAAGAATCACCGTCGGACCCTGTTTGGCAAAAACAAGTGGCCGCGTTTCTCCCCCGAGAATCGCTACTAGTTCCTCGTTCACGATTTTAATTACCTGCTGAGCAGGATTTAACGCACCAGACACCTCTGCAGAAAGAGCCCGCTCCTTGACCACAGCGCAAAACGCTTGGACTACGGAAAGGGCAACGTCGGCTTCGAGCAATGCGGTTCGGATCTCTCGAACAGTTGCGTCAATATCGGATTCACTGAGCCGACCCTTGCCACGCAACCCCTTGAATGTGGTTGCCAGTCGATCAGACAAGGTTGCAAACAAAACCGTCTCCTTCACTTCTGGTGCGACTTATCGAGGCTAATCCCGAGCCTAGGGTAGCGGTCGCCCGTTATGGCAAGGGCTCGAGTTCTCGCTCCAGCACGCTGACGAGCCGTTCGGTGGCCGAAATATCGAGTTCCCCCCCGTCTGCGCGTTTTATAAAAAAGGCGTCGACCGTGTCAACCCCCAGCGTCGAAATCTTTGCCCCAGTTACCGCGATTCCTTCTCGTGCAATGCAACTCGCAACTCGGTACAACAATGCAGGTGCGTCATGGGCGCGTACCTCCAGAACTACCTGTGATTCGGAAACACGATAAATTCTCACTTGGGCAGTGGCCGACGAGTCCACTGGCTGTCGCGATGCTGCTGACTGCGCTCGCCCAGACATAGCACTTTTTAGGTCAAATGTTCCGGCAAGAGTTCGGGCCAAATCGGTGTGGAGTACTTCTTGAGCGGGCGGTTCCCCAAATAATGGTCGCACGAACCATTCTGAAATGGCACGTTCGCCCACCGTGGATACTTTTGCCGCACGGACGGCAAGTCGATTCATAGCAAGAACCCCTGCCACTGTTGCCACCAGCCCAATTTGATCGGGGGCACCCACGGTGACTCGATACCCAAGTTCCTCACGAGTGGTTTCCAGAAACAACCCTCTGTGCTCTGCCGCTTTGGCGTGCGCCTTCGTCATCACCGCACCGCTGACAATGTGATCCTCACCCGCCAAATATGCTCCCACCCTGCGTGCGAGGTCGCTCAGCAGGCTTTCACGCCACTTCGACCTCAACGATGGTCCCGTGGCCCGGGAATCTGACACGCTTAATGCCAAGAGCAATTCGAGGGTTCGCGTGTCTTTAACAGCATCCGCCACGCCCGAGATCACATCCGGGTCATCAAGATCGCGCTTGGTCGCAATGTCAGGCAACAAAAGATGGTGCAAAACCAGTCGCTCGAGGACTTCGGTGTCCTCGAGATCAAATCCGATTCGGGGCGCAATCACGCGGGTCATGTGCGCACCAATTTCACTGTGATCCCCTTCTTGACATTTCCCGATGTCATGGAGAAGTGCGGCGACGAGAAGTAGATCCGGCCGATCCACTTTTCGCACAAAAGCCTGCGATTGCAATACGCATTCGATGAGGTGACGGTCAACTGTGTATTCATGTAGGGCATTGAATTGTGGAGCCGAGCGCAATCTGACCCACTCGGGGAACCACGCCTCAATAATTCCGTGTTGATCCAGTGCCTCCCATGTGCTGAGCAAGCCGGGCCCTGCCCCCAAAAGCGATACAAAGGACTCCCGCATTTCCCGATTCCACGGTGCACGTGTGGCGATAGCGGATTCAAGAACCACTGGGGCTATTGGTTTTTGAAATGCTGCCGAAGCCCCTGCAACTCGCAGTAACAGGCCGGGATCACTAGAAAGATCAGCATTGCGTGCCAGAGTTATTTCACTACCTGAATCAACAACGCCCTCGGCCAATGGCTCTCTGACCTGTTTTGATCCACCCCGCAACCTGGGGACGAGAGACCGAAGCCCAGGTTTTTCTTGGGCCAGCAATTGGTTGAGTCGATACCACGTTAGCTCGCTCGTGTAGGCAATTTTGCGTCCGGCCAGGTACGTGTGACGCAAGAGCTCCTCAGGATCTGCGAGCCCCAACTCCACGGCGACAGCCTGCTGGGACTGCATATGTAAGCGGTCACCACTGGAAGTCACGGCCAAGGCATCGCGGACGTCGAGCAGAAAGGATCTTGCATTTTGCCATTCGGTACGGGGTAAATCTACCAACCAGGTCGCACTCAGATGGCCCAGAATCGTGGCATCGCGGATACCGCCGTAGGACTCTTTGATATTTGGTTCGATTAATTGGAACAGTTCGCCAAAATTTGTTCTACGTTCAGCAACCAACTCAAAAAGTTCTGGTAGGGATTTCTTTGCTGTGGCCCGCCAGTCGTGCGTGATGACTCCACGAAGCTCCAAGGTCAACTCTTCATTTCCAGCGATATGCCGGGCATCGAGTAATCCGGTAAAAGCTTTTACGTCCGAAGCTGCAATCACTCGCGCCCCAGCGATCGTTCGAACACTGTGATCCACATTGACGCCACTGTCCCAAATGGGGTACCACAATTTCTCGGCGACCAGATCGGGAGTAACACTGTCTGCATGCACCAGCACGAGGTCCAAGTCGCTATTGGCGCCTAACTCGCGACGACCGTAACTTCCCACCGCCACTAATGCAAAATCTTGTGACCACGTTTTGTGCGTGCCGATTGCCTGCTCAAATAGCTCACTTAGCCAGACATCTACTCCACTGCTCAATGCCAGTCGACGCTCTGGGCCACTCTGCCCAGAGCGCCGACTCATGGAATTTTTACTGAGTGGATTCCTACTTAGCGGATTAATTTGCCTCACCTACAGCGCGTCTGCGCCGCGCTCCCCGGTGCGAACCCGAATAACTTCCTCGATGGGCGTGACCCAGACTTTCCCATCACCGATTTTTCCGGTCTGGGCAGCATTGGTGACAACTTCAAGTACTTCGTCGAGGCGATCTGAATCGATGAGCACCTCCACGCGCACTTTCGGTACGAGGTCGACCGTGTACTCGGCTCCGCGGTACACCTCGGTGTGACCACCCTGTCTCCCGAATCCCGAACTTTCCGAGACGGTCATGCCCCGCACACCCACTCCTTCTAGGGCATTTTTCACATCTTCGAGTTTAAATGGCTTAATAATCGCCGTTACTAACTTCATTAGATTTCCTCTCTGTCACGACGTGCTGCACCTGCACCAATACCCGCAAAATGGCCACCACCACCGGCTTCGCCTAACTCATAGGCTGATTCGGCGTGCTCCACAAGATCGACACCCGAGAGTTCGTCATCTTGTGTGACTCTCATAATACCTGCCGCCTTGAGAATCAGGCCGATTATTAACGCAACCGCGAAGGAGTACGCCATCACGCTAAACGCGCCGATAGCTTGCTTGCCGAGTTGCTCGCCTCCGCCACCGTACAGCAGTCCGTTGACACCGGCGGGCGCCAAGTCGGTAGCTAGCACACCGATCAGCAGCGTGCCCACCAGTCCACCTACGAGGTGCACCCCAACAACATCGAGTGAATCGTCGTATCCGAAACGGTACTTCAGACTGACCGCAAGTGCGCAAATCACGCCGGCGAGCACACCAACAATTAATGCACCAACCGGACTGACCGCAGAACAGGCTGGAGTGATCGCTACCAAGCCGGCCACAATGCCTGAGGCCGCTCCCAATGTAGTCATGTGTCCGTCACGCAACTTCTCAACGACTAGCCAACCGATTGCTGCCGCACATGTCGCCGCAAAAGTGTTGACAAACACGACCGCAGAGGCGTTATCTGCGGCAAGTTCTGAGCCGGCGTTGAACCCAAACCAACCAAACCAAAGGAGCCCAGCGCCGATCATGACCATGGTGAGGTTGTGTGGCCGCATCGGTGTCCTTGGCCATCCGGTCCGCTTCCCCACCACAATCGCTAGCGCCAGGGCAGCCGCACCCGCGTTAATGTGAACGGCGGTTCCACCGGCAAAGTCAATGACTCCCATTTCGAAGATCCATCCGCCACTTGCCCACACCCAGTGTGCAACCGGGAAGTACACGAGAACAGCCCAGATAGCGCCAAAGACCAGCCAACCATTGTATTTTGTGCGATCGGGAATGGCTCCCGCGATCAGACCCACGGTCAGACAAGCAAACATTCCCTGGAAAGCAACGAAGGCCATGATTGGCAATGTGGCTTCTGGGTCATCTGCCATGAGACTCTCGAGGCCAAGGAATTCCGTTGGATTCCCAATCACTCCGCCGATATCGGAACCGAATGTCATCGAGTATCCAAAAATGACCCAAAGGACGCCTACAATGAAGGTCGCACCCATCACCATCATGAGCATGTTTAGGACGGATTTAGAACGCACCATTCCGCCGTAAAAGAAAGCTAGACCCGGGATCATGAGCATCACCATCGCGGCGGCGGTCAACATCCAGGCGGTGTCACCTGAGTTTAAAGCGGATTCCATGGAAGTCCTCCAATCCAGTGCGAATTTTCCGGCACACTGCCGATCGCGTGACCCAAGATTGGCGTGGGCTCGTTTCAGAAAAGGAGATAAGACATTTCACTGATGTGAATAAATGCCCGCAATGTGAACGTCGTGTTAATTCAAGGATCGGGACCGCGGCTAGGTCAACAGAGCAGT
>DEZY01000131.1:1176-8995 GCA_002365735.1 Actinobacteria bacterium UBA3120 | reverse complement strand
GGATCGGGACCGCGGCTAGCTCAACAGAGCAGTAACAAATTCGTTCACATCAAATGGCGCAAGATCATCGGGGCCTTCGCCTAGTCCGACAAGTTTTACCGGCACTCCGAGCTCGCGTTGTACCGCAACGACTATCCCACCCTTTGCCGTCCCATCAAGTTTCGTCAGGACAATGCCTGTTACGTTAACAACTTCGCTGAAAACTTTGGCCTGAACAAGTCCGTTTTGACCCGTTGTGGCATCAAGTACCAGCAGCACCTCATCAACCGGTGATTGCTTCTCGATCACCCGCTTCACTTTTCCAAGTTCATCCATCAACCCAGTTTTCGTGTGTAGTCGGCCGGCCGTATCAATGACGACCACATCCAATTTAGCTTCTTTGGCCACCGAACACGCTTCAAATGCCACGCTCGCTGGGTCGCCACCCTCGGGTCCGCGCACGACTGCAGCACCGACGCGATCACCCCAGGTTTGTAGTTGATCCGCTGCTGCAGCGCGGAACGTATCTGCCGCCCCCATGAGAACCGTCTGATCTTGTGAAATTAGGACGCGAGCCAATTTGCCCACCGTGGTCGTTTTGCCAGTTCCATTCACGCCCACTACCAATACAACGGCGGGGCGATCACCTGCGTCGGTGTGCACGCTACGGTCAAAATTGGGGTTCAACAGGGCGATCAATTCTTCCCGTAAAGCCAACCGGATGAAGTCTTCACTTAAGTCATTCGCTTGGGCCAGACGTACTTTTAGCCCCGCGATTAGTTCGGCCGACGCCGCCACCCCAAGATCTGCACCGAGCAGCGTCGCTTCGATATCGTCCCACGACTGCTGATCGAGGCTGCCACTTGTCAGTAGTCCGAGCAGGCCCTTACCAAAAACATTATGTGAACGAGCCAGTCGCGACCGAAGCCGACCAAGTCGCCCGGCGGCAGGTTCGGGAACTTCAACTTCCCACTGGGCTGGCGCAATCTCTTCGATGCTGGTCGTTGGGTATGAACGAGTATCCGGCACGCCCATTGTCTCGACAGTTTTTTGCGCGGGGCCAACCAGCCCCGGACCGTCGTCCTTGGCCCCGGGTGAGTAGTCATTTCCCGGTTGCGGTTTTAACGCAGGTGTAGATTTGGCTTTGAACTTTGAAAAAGCAACCGCCCCGCCAATAATCAACCCCAGCAGAATTATTACCGCAACAATGACAATTGTTAATGCGTCCATCAAGCGGGCTCTACCTCACGTAATCGTTGCCCAATAATCTGGGTTACCCCGTCGCCGCGCATGGAAACGCCATACAGAGCATCGGCAATTTCCATAGTTCGCTTTTGGTGAGTAATGACAATCAATTGGGATGTTGAACGCAACTCTTCAATAATGTCGATCAGACGACCTAGATTCACGTCGTCGAGGGCAGCTTCCACTTCGTCCAAGACGTAAAATGGTGAGGGTCGCGCCTTAAACAATGCAACGAGGAACGCCACCGCCGTCAGCGAACGTTCACCACCGGAGAGCAGCGAGAGTCGCTTAATCTTTTTACCAGGTGGGCGAGCCTCAACGTCTACTCCGGTTGTCAACATGTTGTCGGGATCTGTCAAAACCAGTCGACCTTCGCCTCCGGGGAATAGTCGGGAAAACACGCCCTCAAATTCCCGCGCAATTTCGGTGTACGCCTCCGTGAATACGCGTTCAACTCGCGCATCGACTTCTTTGACAATATCGAGTAAGTCGTCCCGCGTTTTCTTGAGGTCTTCGAGTTGTTCGGTGAGGAATAACTGTCTTTCCTCCATGGCCGAGTACTCCTCAAGTGCCAACGGATTGACTTTGCCCAGGAGCGCCAGCATCTTATCTGCGGCGCGCAGACGCTTTTCCTGCTCCTCGCGAACAAATGGATACGGCTGCGGCAGGGGGGCGTCAGGGTCTATTTCGTCTCCTGGTGCAGCCGGGCTCGGTGGAACGAGCTGATCGGGTCCGTAGTCGGCAATGAGTTCATCTGAGGCAATTCCAAAATCTTCTAAAGCTTTCACCTCAAGTGCCTCGATCCGCATGCGCTGCTCGGCCCGCGCGACTTCGTCGCGGTGCACAGTGTCCTTCAACTTTTCCAGCACGTCGACCAAAGTACGAACTTCACCGCGGACGAAAACTAGCTCCGTGTCACGTTCCTTTTTCAGCGCCTCGCCGTGACTGCGCGACCTTTGGGCAAGACCCACGGAAGTTTCCGTGTAGGTGAGCGCTACTCGCGCACCTGCTAACACTGCCTGGGCCACAATCAAAGATGTTGCGCGGCGCTGGCGACGCTCTATCGCTGCAATTCGAGCGCTTCGCTCACTTTGCGCATCTCGCTCTAGAGCGGCAGCGCGCTCCCCAATGGCCCTGACTCGCTCTTCGGCGGTCCGAACCGCAAGACGGGAATCAACCACACTGCCTCGCGCTTGCGTGAGTGCAAGCTCACATGTCTCGCGTCGATCCTCACCGATGGAAGGGACGCGCTGTTGCTGCAAAGTGTCCAATTCAGCAGTGAGGACTGCCAGCAATTCTCGATCACGCGCGTCCGCCGCCTGGGTGCTGAGCATGGCGGATTCAAGTCGCTCGGCTTCTGCGAGTGCATTTCGTGAAAGTTGGCCTAAGGCGCTTAGCTTCTCGGCGATCGCTGCCAGTTCGGCATCTGATTCATGTAAGAGGGTCAGCGCTGATTCTACGCGGTGGGCCGCGACCTCTTGCTCATTTTTCGCGGCAGCCAAATCGAATATGACCCGTTGTAGCTCTCGCTCAGTCTGCGCCAAAGCGGTTTCGCATTCATCAAATGCTCCCTGTACCTCAAGCAAGCTAGGGCTACTCGAGGAACCGCCCTCAATTACGCCCGCATCAATTGAGTCACCTTGTCGGCTCACTAACGAGACCCCCAGATTTCTCCTGGCGCTCTCACGCATTTCTTCCAGTGAGTCAACTACGATGAAGCGATTAAGGAGTGCGTGCACTTGAGCCGACACAATCGGATCAACCCGAAGACAGTCCACGAGCCAACGACCCGCGGGTGCTTGCTGGTCATGTTGAACAGGTGGCGCGGGAAACTCGGCGACCAGAACATTTGATCTGCCTGCCTCCTCAGTCTTCAAAAAGACCAGCGCGTCCATGGCCAAATCCACATTAGAAACAACTACCGCAGATGAAAGATTTCCCAGCGCACTGGCAACTGCTGCTTCATAGCCGTGTTCAACCTGAATCAACGAGCTCAAAGTACCCAAATACCCGTCGAGTCCGGAGTCGACCAGGGCCGCCGATCCGTCCTTGCGTTCAAGCCCAAGGGCCAAAGCATCACGACGAGCAACGCCAGCAGCCTTCTCTCGATCGAGCTTGGCCTCCAGCGCCAATAACTCGCGAACTTTTGTGTCTACACGTGCGAGAAGTTCCTGTGACACTTCGTGTTCAGAGTCCAGTCCTTCCTCACCGGCTCCATGGGAGACCACAGACACCTCTACCTGCTGGAATTGCGCTTGTGCTTGTTGACTGCGCTCCTGCGCCTCGCCAATCTGGGAATTCAGTCGCGTGAGTTCTGATTCCCTGGTCTCTAGCCGGGCGCCAACGTTGTCCCGTGCGGCCTTGACATCGTCCGTTTTCTTGACGTGAGCAACCCGCGCACTCTCAATTTCAGCGACGCGTGATACTTCCTGGCTTAGCGCGCGTTCAGCACCCTGCTCGGCGATCTCTGCCTGCGATAGCGCCTGACCTAACGCCTCAACTTTGCGGGTAAGTTCGAACTCTTGGCTTCGCAGGGACCGCGCTTCGGCTTCGAGTGCTTCTGGTTCACGACCTGACTTTTCCTCTTCCGGTTCCGGAGCAAGGTTTCGCACCTTCTCAACACCGAGTTGGACTAGACCAAGATAACGCTCGCGCAGGCTGCTCAGAGCGAACCAGGTTTCCTGGTCCTTGATCAGTTCGGGTCCTAACTCTCTCTCAAGTTCCTCGGCATTGTTTTCTCGCTCGCGCAGGGCCGCAATCTTTGACTCGACTTCACGTTGTCTTTCACGCAAGGCGCTTTCATCTGCTACTTCGGCTTCCAATGAAACCCGCAGTTCAGAAAGGTCATTCGCCATGAGTCGCAGCCGCGAATCGCGCACATCGCTTTGGATCACCGTGGCACGACGAGCCACCTCTGCCTGACGTCCCAATGGTTTGAGAGCTCGGCGCAATTCAGCCGTGAGATCGTTTAGACGAGTGAGGTTCGCCTGCATCGAGTCAAGCTTTCGAAGGGCTTTTTCTTTTCGCTTGCGATGCTTGAGGACACCTGCAGCTTCTTCGATGAATCCTCGGCGATCCTCAGGGGTCGCCTTCAAAATCGAATCAAGTTGCCCTTGGCCGACAATTACATGCATCTCCCGGCCGATACCAGAGTCGCTGAGCAACTCTTGGACGTCGAGTAAGCGGCACTGCTCACCGTTGATCGCGTATTCGGATCCACCATTTCGAAATAATGTTCGCGAGATGGTGACTTCAGAGAACTCAATGGGAAGGGCGCCATCTGAGTTGTCGATCGTGACAGCAACCTCTGCCCGACCTAGTGGGGCCCGTCCCGAAGTTCCCGAAAAAATAACGTCTTCCATTTTGCCGCCGCGTAGCGACTTTGCACCCTGTTCGCCCATGACCCAAGCGAGTGCATCAACAACATTGGATTTACCCGAGCCATTGGGTCCGACGACGCAGGTGACTCCGGCCTCAAATTGAAGTGTAGTTGCCGATGCAAAAGACTTGAAGCCTTTGAGGGTAAGGGATTTAAGATGCACGGCGCGGTTTTCATCCTGTCAATCTGACACCTGCCCGGATCGCTCTGGGCCGATGCACAAGGTTATTTATCGTGCCTCACCCTATCGGTGTACAACCTGAAATTACGGCAGCGACCACGGAGGCTGACAGGTTGAACAGTGAAAGCTCGACCGATTCATGAACTTACTGCGAATAATCGGATCACCGCATCGATCACATGGGTGCCCCTCGCGCCCATAAACTGCTAAAGATCGCGAAAAATAGCCCGACTCTCCATTGACATTGACATACAACGCATCAAAACTCGTACCGCCCGCAACAAGTGCCTCGCTCATCACGCCAGTAACAGTGGTAACAATTTCTACTGCTGTGCTGTGGTCTAGGTGATTGCACGGGGTTCTGCCATCAAGGCCCATCCGCCAGAGACACTCATCCGCGTAAATATTGCCAATACCAGAGATCAAATGCTGGTCGAGTAATCCCTTCTTGACCTCAATTGAACGCTTTGTGAGCATTTCTGAAAATGCGTCCACATCAAAAAGTGGGTCAAATGGATCTCTGGCGATCCGTGAAACCGCCACAGGTAGTCCGTCTTGGTCGCGATCACAGATCTGCACTCCCCCGAACGTCCGTTGATCCAGGAACTCGAAATAGCGCGGCGGATCCCCTGCTCGAGTTACGGTCCAATCCACCCGAACATGTGGATGTCCTGAGGGGGAATCGTTGATTCGAATCTGCCCACTCATGCCAAGGTGGACCAGGAGGACAAAGGGCCGATCCAGTTCAAGCCACATGTATTTACCTCGGCGACACACGCTCTCAATTACAGCCCCGTCAAGTTGAACGGCTAAATCCCCTACATTGCGGCGAGTGGCTCGCTCGTGATGAACGCCGACCTTCCTAATGGTGGTACCGAGCACCATCGAGGCTAGGCCTGCGCGAACTACCTCAACTTCAGGAAGTTCTGGCATCGGGGAATCTGTTGATTAATTGGCCATAGGCTTGTTCTGCGGCAAGTTGCTCGGCCGCCTTCTTTGATCTGCCTACACCTAACCCGAGATCCTCCCCCGCGATCTGGGCGCGCGCTACAAACTCTTTTGCGTGATCTGGGCCCGAGTCACTGATGTCATAGTGCGGCAAAGGCAGTTCTAGTGCACCGCAGACCTCCTGCAGTGAAGTTTTCCAATCTAAGCCAGCGCCAAGTTCTGACGCAGCCATGATCATGGGGTCGAAAATACGATGGATGAATTCGGCAGCCAGGTTGATCCCACCGGATAAATAGATCGCACCGATCACCGCCTCCAGAGAGTCGGCCAGAATTGACGTTTTTTCGCTACCCCCCGAACTGAGTTCACCCCGACCTAGACGCAGGTAATCGCCGAGCCCAAGAGTCCTTGCTACGCCCGCGAGCGCGTGAGCATTAACTACCGAGGCGCGCATGCGGGCCAAAGACCCTTCGGGGAGTTGAGGAAATTCACGGTAGAGAAAGTCGGTAACTACTACGCCCAGTACTGAGTCTCCGAGGAACTCAAGTCTTTCATTTGTAGGAATGCTCCCGTTTTCATAGGAATACGAACGATGAATCAGGGCTAGTTCAAGAAGTTCACGGTCGCATTCACATTCAAGAACTACCATGAGCGACGCGGCGGGGTCCGCGCTCGAAGAGTTCAGATGTGGGTCCATCACAACAGGGTAATGTGAGCTGGAGTCAGATGTGGGGAATGTGACTAAACGTCTAGGACGCGACGTTTTGCATATGTTCCGCACGTGGGGCACACCGTGTGAGCAAGTCGTTTTTCCTTGCACCGGGTGCAAATCACGAGAGTTGGCGCAACAGCTTTCCACTGTGACCGTCGATGACGCGTGTTTGAGCGCGAGGTCTTCCGCTTGGGAACTGGCACTGGATCCTCTTTCACGTAGTGGCTGAGCTAGTTGCTGGCGCGCTGTTCTGCGCGGGTCAGTATCGCACTAGAGCTATTTGCACTACTTCAAGGGGTCATTCTTGGTTGATTCCAGGAGCCCTTCCAGGGCTGCCCACCGGCGATCGGTAGTGGCATGCTCATGTGGAGCACCCTCAAGCTTGTCTCCACATTGTGGGCAAATCCCAAGACAGTCTGGCCGGCACAGTGGGGAAAGAGGCAGATCTAGGACAATTGCATCGCGCACCGAGTCCAGTAGATCGACCGCGTCATCCTGGACATAGAAGAATGTCAATTCCTCTGAAGCGTCTTCAAAGGCCTGTACAACCCGCCCGCGCGAGTCTGTTTCTTCATAGAGAAAAAGCTCGGTGACGCGAGAGTGATCGATCCACATGACGGGCTCGAGGCAGCGAGCACACTCGGCTTCCACCTCAAAGTCGAAGTCAAGATTTACTAGCACTCCATCCAGGACCGATTCGATCCTGATCTGCGCCGGCATTTTGCTGGCAGGCACCACTTTCGCCATGCCCACTTCCAGTTCTGGGGGGGCTACAAACTCCAGATCTGATTCCCACATGTTCCCTGGCCTTCTCGGCAGGTGTGTGAGGGAAACGCGAAACGAACCAGGTTCGATGTCACCTGTTACAGCCATGAAACTCTCTAATCCGTTCGAGCGTCAAAAAAATCGGACGGGTGCGATCCTTCTGGGGCCAATTCCTGATACATCTGACTACGCAAACGCTCACGACCACGATCAACGGTCTGCAGCGTCTTTTGCAAAGTGATTTCAAAAGTCGCCAGTTTCGAATCTATGTAGTCGTCAGTCTCGGCCCGCATTTGCTGGGTTTGCCCGGTCACTTCACTGCGCAAAGCATTTGCCTCTTCCACCGCCGCGAGATACACCTCGTGCTCGGAAACCAATGCATCGGCTGCCGCCCGAGCTTGGGCAAGAATTCGATCTGCTTCACGTCTGCCGTCTTGAACAACCGCCTCCCGGTCAGCGAGTAGCTCATCGGCGCGGTACACGGACTCCGGCATGAGTTGCCGGATTTCCTCAACGACGTCGAGCACCTGCGAACGATTCAGAATGCATGACGCCGATAAAGGCATGGCTTTCGCCTCTTCCACCAATACGGTGAGTTCATCGAGTCTTT
>DEZY01000131.1:0-1148 GCA_002365735.1 Actinobacteria bacterium UBA3120 | reverse complement strand
CAAGAACCTGCGACCGATTCAAAATGCATGAGGCCGAGAGTGGCATCGCTTTCGCATCTTCCACCAAGACGGTGAGTTCATCGAGTCTTTCCTGGACGTTCACGCTTGCTTCTGACATTTGGGATCCTTAGTTGAAGTGTGCTTCTCGGGTTCAATTATTGGGGTTAAGTCACATTGTGCTGGATAATTTTCCTTGGAGGCGTTTCAACACGGCTTCGGGTACCAGCCCGCCAACATCGCCACCGTGAGTGGCCACGTCCTTGACCAGACTCGAGGATAAATAGCTGTAGAGGGGATTAGTCGAGATGAAACAGGTCTCCACCTGGGTTAACCGATAATTCATCTGCGCCATTTGAAGCTCGTAATCAAAATCACTCACAGCCCGTAACCCTTTAACAATGGCATTGACTTCATGGTCCTTGCAGTAGTCCACCAACAGGCCGTAAAAGGAATCCACGGTGACATTGGGTAAATGTGCGGTCGCTTCGGTGAGCATCTCGATTCGCTCCTCAACCGTGAATAATGACTCCTTTATCTTATTGATCAGAACGGCGACGATCACTTGATCTGACATGCGAGATGCACGCTCAAAGACATCAAGGTGTCCCATAGTTACGGGGTCAAATGACCCCGGGCATACCGCAATCCGCATCCGCATTCCTCAACTAGTTGGCGATGATTCAACCTGACCGTACCAAAGTTTAGAGTCACCGTAACCACGCTCCCACACATATCGCAAAAAGTGGGGTGCAACTGTGCCAAACGGTGAAGGAGAGCGGGTGCCCCGCTCACACACGAGCAGTGCTTCATCTAGGAGCGCGCTGGCACTGAGTTTCGCCAAAAACCGCTGCACTTCACCGTCAGAATGGGCATAAGGCGGGTCAAGAAAGACAATGTCTACCTGTGCTTGGGGAATCCATGAATACGCATCAGCCTTCAATGCCCGAACATCAAGGCCGCAATCGGCCACATTGCGCTCGATAGTTGCATGTGCTGAAGAATCGTTCTCGATCAGAACCACCTCGCGAGCACCACGACTCTTGGCCTCGAGCCCAATCGCACCCGAGCCGGCGAATAGATCGACAAAACTCACGTGTGACCACTGCAGATTCGATTGCGCTAGATAAGAATCAATGCTGGAAAATAGG
>DEZY01000149.1:36815-38602 GCA_002365735.1 Actinobacteria bacterium UBA3120 | reverse complement strand
GTGCTAAAAGACGAGCGCGCGCACGTGTACGTGAAGGAGACGTTTATGTGGTGTGAGATTGGCCCTTCTGCTTAAGCATTGTGCAGGGTGTTCTGTAAATCTATGAGTGAAATAGCTTCGACACCGTGTTGCATGATGTAACGCTCAGTGCCGGAGTACACGACGTAGGCCTTCTTAATGTCAAGGTCTTGTAGTGCCGTGTGAAACCCGCGCGTAAGTTTGGGAGTCGATGAATTCTTGACCTCGATCGCGATTTCAGGTTTGCCACCCCTGGTCAGCAGGAGATCAATTTCTGCCCCATTTGAGGTCCGGTAAAAGTAGGGCTCCCAAGAGGTGGAAGTGAGGTTGGTTGAGATAGAAGTGATCACGGATTCGATTACGAGCGACTCAAAGCTTGATCCGATGACGGGGTGTCCGCGCAGTTCATCGAGAGTCTCAATACCCAAGAGGGCATGCGCGATCCCGGTGTCGCGAATAAACACTTTCGGGCTCTTGACAACTCGTTTCCCAACATTTGTTGACCAGGGTCGCAGGAGCCTGATCATGCCGAGCTCGGAAAGCAGATCAAGATACCGATCGATTGTTGGATTTGAGATTCCTAGTGAGCCGGCAAGATTCGCGGAATTGAGCAGGCCGCCGGAACTGTGAGCAATCATTTGCCATAGTCGCGAGAGAGTGTCGGTTGAGATTCGAGGGGCGAACATGGGAACTTCACGATCAAGGAATAACCTGATGAATGCTTGACGCCATTGCAAACTCGTGGAGTCACTTTGCGCAAGCAGGCTGTCAGGAAACCCGCCTCGGACGAGCACTTGATCCTGATCGACACCGGTGGGCGCGGCTTCGGCAGGTGTGATTGGGGTGAGCTCGACAAATGCGAGGCGTCCAGCCAAACTCTCGCTCGCTGCACCTACTAATTCCTGGGATGCTGACCCGAGTAACAAAAATGATCCGTTTCGGATTCCCACTCTGCGCTGCTCGTCTATCACGCCCCTGAGAACGGGAAACAATTCGGGATTCCGCTGGACTTCATCCAGTACCAGGAAATTGTTGAGTTTGCTCCGTAGATATACATCAGGATCGGCGAGTCGATTGGCATCGGCGGGTCGCTCCAGATCTAGATACATTCCTCCCTGCGCCGCGGCGATTTCCAACGCTAAAGTCGTCTTTCCCATTTGACGTGGGCCCAGCAGTGCAACAGCAGGGAAACTTTGTAATTTTTGCTCGAGGAGTGGTTTTGCCCAGCGATCAATTACCATGTAAATATAATACCATATATTAAATATACATGGTAACTGTTCGTATACGAAGAACTGTTGCTCGTCGTGCCCGTTCTCTAGCGCCACCTTCATGGGGTGCTGTGTGGATTTTGGAGCGATACGGTGTTTCCACAGTGTTGCTCTGAAAAGCGTGTCGCTAAAGTCTGCGAATCAGCAAATTAATCGCGGGGATTGCCGTTGCTGGCATCCACCGCAGTCAACGAGTTCTTTACAGAGGGCTCGGCGGGCAACGGCCACGTTCCAGTCTTGTGGGTCGTCATCACCCGTGAGTACCCAGCTGTTAGTTCCAATCACCTGGCCCATTGAGTTGATGAGGGGTCCGCCTGAGTTTCCGGCATTGAGTGGGGTGGTGGCAATAACAACGGACCCTTCCCACCCCGATGGGTGAACTATGACCCTCACATCAGGCGGACGCGCCACAAGAGGTCATGCCACTAGTAATAAAGTTTCTGTCCACAGGGTGTGGACACCATTGTGTGGGTGAAAAGCTGGAAAACATCAAAAATA
>DEZY01000149.1:36248-36568 GCA_002365735.1 Actinobacteria bacterium UBA3120 | reverse complement strand
TTTCCACAAGATATCCCGGGACGATCCACCGGATCGATCCCTTAGTGCACAGGTAGCGCACATCAGGACCCACAGGGTGAATGGACACGGCGATTCGCGGTCTCTAACGTCAGCCCTTGGGTGTTAACTGCGGGTAGTCGAAGATTTTCCAGAGACCACCGAGCACTCACATTGAGAAAGGGCAGAATTGAGCGTCTCCGAGCTACATATCCCCGAAGAACCCCGGGACTCTGCCTATTCTGCCGCACCGGATCGCACACCCCCCAATGATGAAGCCGCCGAGCAATCGGTGCTGGGCGCGATGCTGTTGAGTAAAGACG
>DEZY01000149.1:35857-36000 GCA_002365735.1 Actinobacteria bacterium UBA3120 | reverse complement strand
CAATTCGCGCCGACGACTTTTATCGGCCGTCACACTCAACAATCTACGACACAATTTTAGATCTTTACGGTCGAGGCGAGCCGGCTGACGCCGTGACAGTGGCTTCAGAGTTGACCAAGTCGGGCGAAATTACTCGGATCGGC
>DEZY01000149.1:35402-35606 GCA_002365735.1 Actinobacteria bacterium UBA3120 | reverse complement strand
GGATCGGCGGACCCTCCTATTTACACACTTTAGTTTCCTTGGTTCCCACGGCTGCCAACGCGAATTACTACGGGCGCATTGTTCGGGAGCAAGCAATTTTACGCAGACTCGTTACTGCGGGAACACGGATTGTGCATCTTGGTTACAGCGGTCAAGGTGAAGTCGACGACGCAGTTGACCGCGCCCAAGCTGAGGTCTACGAAG
>DEZY01000149.1:32625-35201 GCA_002365735.1 Actinobacteria bacterium UBA3120 | reverse complement strand
ATGCAGGGAACTCTCAGTGAGATTGAAGCGATCTCTAATCGCGATGGAGAAATGGTTGGTGTGCCCACTGGGTTCGCTGAGTTGGACACACTCACCAACGGACTACATGCTGGACAGTTAATTATTGTTGCGGCGCGCCCCGCGCTTGGTAAGGCACTGGCTCTTGATACCCCGATCCCAACTCCTTCCGGCTGGAGCACACAAGGAGATCTTGTCCCCGGTGATTGGGTTTTTGGTGACAACGGTGAACCAGCACGGGTGCGTGCCGCCAGCGAAATTTGGTCCGACCGACCCTGTTATCGAATCACATTCAGTGACGGTTCTGGGATTGTCGCGGATGCGGAACACGAATGGCTTACTGACACTAGGGCATCCCGCCGCTTGGGCGGAACGGAACCAAAAATTTTTACAACTCAAGAAATTGCTCAAACGGTCAGATGTAACACCGCGGATGCTCGGCTTAACCACAGCATCATCAACGGTCAAGCGTTAAATCTGCCTGCTCAAGATTTGCCTATTGGTCCATACACGTTGGGCGTTTGGTTAGGTGATGGAACTTCCGCGGCGGCGCACTTCACCAGTGCGGATCCGGAGATCGTCATGCACGTTGAGGCTGAAGGGTATGCCTGTCCAGATCTTGGCAATCTCCGATTTGGCATCCGCCTACCAAAGCCGGATCCAATCGAATCTCGCTCTTGCATGGTGTGCAGCGCTGAGTTCATGCCCATCAACCCTTGGGTACGTACTTGCGGCAGGTCATGTGGGGGGAAGTTGAAGATGATCGCGGATCCCATTCCGGCAACAACGTGCCCAGACTGCGCTGGACCCATGACCGGTTTTCATCGATGCCAAAATTGTGAAGATGATCATGGATCTGTGCAAGCACTGCTAAGAACAATGGGGCTGCTTGGTAACAAGCACATTCCTAATCAGTATCTGCGGAGTTCGGAGGGTCAACGCCGGCAACTTCTTGCAGGTCTCCTAGACACCGATGGCACCGTTACTAGTACCGGCAACATTCAATACACGACGACCTCAGAACGATTAGCTGGGGAGGTTCGTGAGCTGATCACCAGTTTGGGTTATCGAGTTTCGGTGAGCCTTAAGCCAGTCAAGGGGCGGACACCCAAGTCCTCAATCGCATTCAACCTGAATTTCACGACTCATGATTCTGTTTTCATGCTTGAGCGTAAGAATTTACGAGCTAAAGAGCGTATGTACGGGAAGTCCGCTGTTCGCCATGGGAAAAGATTTGTTACTAGCGTTGAAGTTGTGCCAAGCGTTCCCGTTCGCTGTATTGAAGTAGAGAACACGTCGCATTTATATCTGGCGGGTTCAGGCATGATTCCAACACATAATTCGACTCTCGGACTCGATATTTGTCGTAGTGCATCAATCAAAAATGGATTGACCAGCGTGATCTTCTCCCTCGAAATGAGTCGCAATGAAATCGTAATGCGTCTGCTTTCTGCTGAAGCGCAAGTTGCTTTGCATCACATGCGTTCGGGTCAAATGAGTGAAGCAGATTGGGCGAAACTTGCTAACAAGATGGGTACGGTCAGTGAAGCACCGCTCTACATTGATGACTCACCCAACATGACTCTGATGGAGATTCGGGCAAAGTGTCGGCGTCTTAAGCAACGCCACAATCTGCAACTCGTTGTCGTTGACTACTTACAACTCATGACAAGTGGGAAGCGCGTTGAGAGCCGCCAGCAGGAAGTTTCCGAGTTCTCTCGATCTTTGAAACTGCTCGCGAAGGAACTTGAGGTTCCGGTGATTGCGATCAGTCAGCTCAACCGTGGACCGGAACAGCGCCAAGACAAACGGCCAATGCTTTCTGATCTACGCGAGTCGGGATCGCTGGAGCAAGATGCGGATATGGTGGTGCTACTTCACCGCGAGGACGCTTACGACCGTGAGTCACCTCGGGCAGGGGAAGCCGACTTTATCGTTGCAAAGCATCGCAACGGCCCGACGGCGACTGTCAACGTGGCCTTCCAGGGCCATTACTCGCGCTTTGTTGACATGGCCCGCGACTCTATCTAGTTGTTCGTTTTTTTGGGAGCACCGTGAAAATTCTGCACACTTCCGACTGGCACCTAGGGCGCACTTTTCTCTCCGAAAGCATGCACGTTCACCAGGAAACTTTTATTGACTGGCTCGTTGCCTACGTGGCAGAGCAAAAAGTTGAGTTGGTTGTCATAGCTGGAGACATCTACGACAGGGCAGTTCCACCTGCTGAGTCAGTTCAACTCTTTGATCACGCCCTGGCCCGGCTGAGCATCTTGTGCCCAGTGTTTATTACTCCAGGGAATCATGATTCGGCAGTGCGACTCGGGTTCGGCAGTGGTCTCATGTCCGCAAACGGGGTGCACATTCGCTCTACAATTTCCGAAATTGAAATACCACTGGAAATTACCGGACGCGACGGTGTGGAGTTAGTTGTCTACGGAATCCCGTACTTGCAACCCGAGGTTGTATTTACCGAATTGGGATCTGAGCGCACGCATGCCGGAGTGCTTACGGCCGCAATGGCGATGGTGAGATCTGATTTAAGTGTGCGGGGTGACGAG
>DEZY01000149.1:14836-32460 GCA_002365735.1 Actinobacteria bacterium UBA3120 | reverse complement strand
TTTTTAAGTGTGCGGGGTGACGTGCGCAGCATGGTTGTTTCTCACGCGTTCATTACGGGCGGGAGTGGGAGCGAGTCGGAACGTTCCCTTGAAATTGGTGGAATCGGCGATGCGCCATCGAGTATTTTTACCGGAGTTGACTACACCGCAATGGGACACCTTCATGGGGCCCAGATGATCTCGACACCGGAAGATTCCACAGCAATCGTGAAGTACTCGGGGTCGCCTTTACCGTATTCATTTTCTGAAGAAAATCATCATAAAAGTGTCACATTGGTGGAGATCCCGCAATCGGGGCCCATCTCCTATCAAAACGTAGTGACTCCAGTTCCAGGGCCACTGGCGACCATCACGGGGGAACTTGACGGCTTGCTCGACGACCCAATTTTTGGTGACCACGAGGGGTCCTGGGTGCGCGCGATCGTGACCGACCCAGTCCGTCAAGAACGAACCTGGGAGCGTCTGGTTCACAGATTTCCGCACCTCAAGCAGATTGAGTTTCACCCAAAAGGTGGTTTGGGAGCCCGGTCAATTCACGAGCGCTTGGACCCACATAACACGCCCGCCATTGACATTGCGGCTGGATTTGTCGCCCACGTGACCAGCGGCCACATTTCTGATCCTCAGAGATCACTGGTACAGGAAGCGATTGAGAACATCAATTTAGATGGTGTTGCTCCGTGAGGATTCATGCACTTGAAATCACCGGGATCGGACCGTTTCGTGACAAACAAGTCATTAATTTTGATGAACTCAGTGCATCAGGCCTGTTCCTAATTGACGGTCCCACCGCGACCGGCAAGACCACGATCATCGACTCGATCACCTATGCCTTGTTCAGTACTTTAAGCGGTGAGGAGTCGGCAAAAGACCGAATGCGCAGTGATTACAGCGAAGGACCTGAACGTTCACAGATAGTGCTGATTTTTTCGGTCAATGGGATTAGGCACAAGATTACTCGCGGAATCCCATACTCATTTACAAAGACAAACGGAACGGGTGAGACTAAACGCGCAGCGACGCAGTCATTGGTCAGATTTGACACCAATGGTGAGCAAGATTTTTCATTAACCCACGCCACTGAGATTGGCAGTTACCTCACTGATCTACTGCACTTAAACGCCCAGCAGTTTCGCCAACTCGTTGTCTTGGCCCAAGGTGAATTCGCTGCACTGTTACGCATGAATCCCAGCGACCGACTGAAGGCATTGCGAGATCTACTGGGAGACAACTTCTATGCACAATTGCAGAGCGAGCTGGACCAACGTGGGAAACAAGCAGAGCTCGCAATAGAGAGGGCTCACTCGGCAATCAGAGATATCGCCGTCCAGATTCAAGGAATGTTAAGTGACTCGGATCCAAGCGCGTTACATCAGCGCGTCGATGAACTCGTTGATTCGCAACGCAGTGATGCAATTACCATCACGGAGGAAGTAAAATCACACTTTGAATTAATGGCACAAAATGCGCAATCACAAAAGGAAGTTGCGATGTCAATCGCTGAGCCACTTCACGCTCAATTGAATGAGCTCACTCACATCCAGGAAAGACTAGGGGAAATAATTCGGCTCGATAAACTAGTCGAGGAAACTAGAGAAAAATTAGGATCGACTGAGCGGAAAATCTCACTAGATAAAGTTCCTGGATTTGTAATCGCAACCCACGAAAGAATTGGTCAGCTAAAGCCATTAGTTGATTGGCAACTCGCGGCGCCGGAACGCGCTGCCCGGCGGGAGAGGTTGCTGGCGGAACTAAATGAAAAAGAAGTGAACTGTACGACACTCGCCGAATCTATTGCGGCGTACCCGAGCTCAGCCGCTGAACTAAAAGAAGAAATTTCAGTAGCGACAGCCGCTGCAATGCAGGTGAAGAAATTGGAAGAGCAAGTACTAATTCAAGAAAAGATATCTCTGCTACTCACTGAGTTGGAAAAGGCAGAGTCCAAAAATTTGCAATTGGGTGAACAAATGGAACAGTACCAATCGGAACTGCACACTTGCGAGCACGAAGTAACAAGAGCTGAACTCGCACTCTCTCAAGCGCAACGCACTCAACTTGAGCATCGGGTTGCAGTTCTGGCTAGTGAATTGGCAGACGGAGAGCCTTGTGCAGTGTGTGGCTCACTTGAACACCCGCGACCTGCAAGCAGCGAAGTGGGGATCGAACTAATTTCCGGTCCTGAATTGGAGTCACTAGAAAGAGCGTTATTAGCCGCCAGGACACTTCGAAACGATCAAAGAATCAAGGTAGACGCGCTAAATTCTGAGGTGTCGTTAGCAAAAATAGAGCTGGCCACGTTGAACGGAAAAGTATCAGGTACTTCACCCGATGATGTGGCGACAGTTCTGGCTCAATTAGAAACAGACATGGCGATCAAGCGTGATGTGATGGAACAAGGTGAACGTTCACAAGGGAAACTCAAACAACTGGATTTCGAATTTGAAAATAATTCGAATGCGCGAGCGCTAGTGGAGCAAGAGCTTGAGATTTCGCGCACACAATTGACTGAATTTGATGCTGAGGTCAACCAGAAAAAGTCGGAGCTAGCGAAGTTGATAGATGTCAACGAAAATGCTTCGAATACTCTCACTGAACTTTATGCTAGTAACACTCGGTTGAGTGGATGGCTTGATGCGCAACGTGAATTTGATTCCCTGGCTAAAACACTTTCCCCAGAGATCATGGAAATTGATAGTCACGAATTTTCGGCGAAATTTAACAAAGTAGAGGCTGAATTCACGCAAGCCCAAGAAGTGTTTAAGCAAGCCGAGGAGAATCGCACCCTCGCGTTAAATACCGCAAAGTCAGTCTCGACTCTGGTTAAGAAATTTGTGAAGGAAAAGAAGGGTGTGGAAAAACTTTCCACTGACTTGGCTGAATCAGTTACCCTGGGGGCAATTGTTTCCGCAAAGTCTTCCGTAAACACAAAAAAATTGACCTTAGAGAGTTACGCGCTACAACTTCGATTTGCCCACGTATTGGAGTCCGCATCAATTCATTTACGCAAAATGAGTAGTGGCCGGTTGTCCTTTCTTCTTGATGAAGACGCTAGCGGCCGCGGGAACACCGGTCTTGGAATTAGTGTGATGGATGAATCAACGGGAGACCCCCGTCCGACGACATCGCTCTCAGGTGGTGAAACTTTTTACGCGTCCCTATCGCTGGCACTTGGTTTGGCTGATGTTGTGCAGAGTGAAACTGGTGGGGTTTCACTCGAGACACTTTTTGTTGACGAAGGATTTGGTTCCCTTGACACAGAAACTTTGGAGCGGGTTCTCGACCAACTCGATCAACTTAAATCAGGCGGTCGAACTATCGGTGTAATTAGCCACGTGAGTGAAATGAAGGACCGATTCCCAGATCGGATTGTTGTTTCTCGAGATGTCGATGGACCAAGCCACATCATGCAGACCTGATCGTTAGCGTCTTTCGACTCACTTAACACGGTTAACTGTTGCTACTCTGCGGGCATGTCTGTCAAAACGGAGATCACCGGGGCGTCGGTAACTGTGCTTAAACGGTTGGAATGGGCGGATACGGATGCGGCTGGCCATAACCACTTCTCGGTCGCTCTGCGATGGTTAGAGGAAGTCGAGCATGAACTTCGACGTTCGATTGGGCTCCCCACAGAGTTGACGGGTGCAATCCCCCGGGTGCACGTCGAGGTGGATTACCGCGAACGGATTTGGTTCAACCAGGAAGTAAATGTCACGGTGGGTGTGATTTCAGTGGGTCGATCTTCGGTGTCTTTTGCTTTTGTGGTGGAAAATCTGGAGGGGGGCGTCTGTATTGAAGGGCGACACACCGCCGTTCATTCCCCCAACTCCCATGGCGGTTCACAGCCTTGGCCGGAAGCGGTTGCCCGGTCTTTTGTGGCAAAAACCTGAAAAAGCCCGCAATCGGCGTCGAATTAGGTGACAATATGGCATCAATTCATGTCGTTTTGTTGACGTACGACAGAATTGTGGCATAAATAGGGACACAACAGTTAACTTGACCGACACCTAGGGAGAACAGATGAAGAATAGAAGAGCCGCGGGAATCCTCGCGGTCGCGGCAAGCCTGAGCCTTGTGCTCGCTGGCTGTGCCTCAACCACAGACTCTGCAGAGGAAACCACGGCAGAGACAACAGCTGCAGAAACAGCAGCTGAAGAAACTTCAGCTGAAGAAGTTGCTGAAGAATGCACCGAGCCCATTTTGGTCGGGTCTGCCATGGCCCAAACCGGTTTTATGTCACCGTTTGACGTACCGGCGCTCGACACTGCGCGCATTGCAATTGATGCGACCAATGCCGCAGGCGGCGTTCTTGGCTGTCAACTAGAACTCATTGAGGTTGATGGTGAGACAGACCCCGACAAAGGGGCACAAATCGCCACGGATCTGATTGATCAGGGCGCACAACTACTACTCGTGACCTGCGACTACGACATCAACGCTAAAGCCTCCCAGGTTGCTCAAGACGCTGGCGTCTTGGTTATCGCTCCCTGCGTCGGTGACACGATCATGGGACCTGATGCCGGATTGACACTTGGTTTCTCGCTCGGGTCAGCTGTTCCGGGTGAAGCCGCAATCATGGCCGAATGGGCATTTGCAGAATTCGGTCCAAAGGCATCACTATTTAAAGACATGTCAATCAAGTACACGCAGAACCAGTGCAAAGTATTTGAAGAGCGCTGGACCCAACTGGGCGGCGAAATCGTGTCGGCACCTGAATTCAGTCAAACACCCGAAGGTTCACTTGCAGCACCTGTGACCGCGCAGGTCAAGGAAATCAAGGACTCAAATCCTGATGTTGTCGCACTGTGCTCCTATCCTGGTGGCGGCGCTGAAGCAGCAGCAGCACTTCGCGCAGGTGGCGTTGAAACACCAGTCGTGTCCGGTTTCGGCATGGATGGTGCTTTCTGGCTCGGAGCCGTTCCGGATCTGTCTGATTTCTACTTCGTGACATATGCATCCGTATTCGGTGATGATCCCAATCCAAAGGTCGCCGAACTATTGGCGGCTTATAAGGATCTCACTGGCAGTGACGCAGCAACGAGTGGACTAGTCACGGGAGCTTCAAGCATTGAAGCATTCGCACTCGCAGCTGAGCAGGCCGGTTCCACTAATGGTGCCGATCTGGCAGCAGCATTGGAAGCATTTGACAACGTTGATCTGACTGCTGGACCAACGAGCTTCTCACCCGAATTGCACGTTAACGTGACTCGTCCGATGGCGGTCATGCAGGTGCAAGACGGAGCCCACTCATTCATTGAGTACCGCGCTGCAGAGCAGCCAATTCTCAACTAGTTACACGGGCGGGTTGATGGAGTCTGAAATAGGCTCCGTCAACCCGCTACACAATTTGGTACCGTAGTCATTGGAAAAATTAATTTCTAATCAATAATTATCAGGAGATATTTGTGACACAGATTCTTGAAGCTGTGTCGATCGTCAAGTCTTTTGGAGCAATCCAAGTGCTCGAAGACGTAAGCGTCACCGTAAACAAGGGTGAAATAGTGGGACTTCTTGGTCCCAATGGTGCTGGAAAAACCACACTGGTCAATATTATTGCCGGGTACGAATCGCAAAATTCGGGAACAGTTTCCATGGATAGCCGCAGCCTTGATGGACTCACACCTGAAGCGCGTACACACGCAGGCTTAGCACGCACTTTTCAATCCGGCCGACTCTTTCCCGAACTCTCTGTAGCCGAAAATATTGTGCTGGGGGGAATTGGTGTCGGTGAATCTACGAAAAAGGCGAACCGCCGGGCACTTGACGCTATTGAATTACTGGGATTGGGTGATGTCACGAGTGAACCTGCTGGCGGGCTCTCCCACGGGCTTTCTCGCCTCGTGGGTCTGGCACGTGCACTGACAGCCGACCCTGATTACTTGATCATGGATGAGCCAGCTGCCGGGCTGAATGACCACGAAACCCCCGTCCTTCTCGCAGCTCTTGAAAGTATTCGCGTTGAATCTGGTTGCGGGATGCTGTTGATCGAACACAATGTTGGCTTGGTTGCTGATGCGTGCACCCGGGTATTTGTTCTAGCATCAGGTGAAATGCTTTTTGAAGGAACACCGCATGATGCATTAATCGACGAAGGAGTCTTGACCGCTTACCTAGGTGACGCCACCATGGGCTTGCACGGTGGCCGCGCATGAGCCTGCTTAATGTTGAAGACCTTCAGGCTGGCTACGGCAAAGTTCAAGTTCTTTTCAATGGACACATTAAGGTCGAACCAGGTGAGCTCGTAGGAATCGTTGGACCCAATGGTGCAGGCAAATCAACGTTCCTCGGTGCGATCGCGGGGGCTGTGAAAGCATCCCACGGAACTATTGAATTCGGGGGCGAATCGATTCGCAGCAAGAACCCAGAAGACATTGTTCGATTAGGGCTGGCCCTAGTGCCCGAGGGGCGCGCGATTTTCACGGACCTCACCGTCAATGAAAACCTTCGTTTAGGGCTCACCGGTCGGCGAGAAAAATCTGGAGCCCAGAAGGCAATCGAGGAAGTAATTGATTTGTTTCCGGTTCTTATCACCCATCGAAACCATCAGGCAGGATTGCTCAGCGGTGGCCAACAACAACAACTCGCCATTGCCCGCGCACTGGTCTCCGAACCAAAACTCCTCATGCTAGATGAACCGAGTCTTGGCTTGTCGCCGACCGTTATTCAAGATGTATTCGGTGTGCTAAATCGAATTCAAGACCAAGGGACAGCAATTATTGTGGTCGAGCAACGCGCCCACCTAGTCATGAGTATTGCCGCTCGCACACTCGTCATCCGTGAGGGTCACGTGCGGGCAACACTTTTACGCGAAGACGCTCAAGATGAAGCAAGGCTTGCAGCAGCATATTTCGGTACCGGAGAGGACCTCGAATGATTCAGACAATCCTCGATGCACTCAGTTACGGCGGACTGTACGGATTAGCCGCACTCGGAATTGGATTGGTTTTTGGTGTCATGCGGTTGGTAAACTTTGCACACGGTGAGCTAATCGCGATCGGGGCCTACCTATTAATAGTAACTATTGATTTGGGCTTACCCATAAGTATCAGTATCGCCGTAACCGGAACCGCCATCCTCGCTCTGCTGATGGAATTCAGTGTCTTCAAAAGATTACGGTTAGCCGAACCCTCCGTGTTACTCATTGCTTCCTTCGGAGTAAGCGTGTTCCTTCAGCGCCTCTATGAAGTCATTTTCGGTGCGCTTCCACTCTCGGGACAGATCGCCCCGTGGATGACTGGAGTCATTGAGTTTGGGGACACCACGATCACGCGCGGAAGTTTGGTGACTATCGGTCTTGCCCTGGTGCTCCTTGGTGGAATGTGGTTCTTTATCGAGAAAACAACTCTCGGCCTGCAAATTCGAGCTGCGTCAAGTGATTTTCAGACAGCTCGGCTACTCGGTGTCCGTTCGAACCGAGTAATTGGCGCTGCATTTGTATTTAGTGGTGTCCTTGCGGCGGCGGTTGCATTCGTCTTGGTGACCCAACGTGGGTCGGTCGACCCACTATTTGGTGTGAACATCACGATCCTGGCCCTCGTGGGGACCGTGATTGGTGGGCTCGGAAGCCTGCAGGGAGCTGCACTGGGTGGCTTCGCTGTGGGCACGACGATCAGTCTGCTGAACTCATTCTTGGGTAACTACCGAATTTACACATATACCTGGCTTTTCATTTTGGTCATCATCGTTTTATTGGTGAGGCCTGGCGGCTTAATTTCCAATAAAGCAGTCAAGGAGCGTGTGTAATGTCGAACGATCTCCTGCAGTCAAGTCAACTACCGGGAGTAACCCGGTTCCAGTGGCAGCAACTGCTCGGACCGATTGTCGTCGTGGTGATTGTTGCCTACGCCGCGAGTTCAGTGTCGGCATCATTTGCTTTTCTCACTGAAGGAACTCTGGCACTTCTTGTCATGGTGCTAGCCCTTCAAGTTCTCATCGGTAACAGTGGTGTTTTGTCTTTTGGACAAGCTGCCTTCGCTATGGTCGGTGGATTTGCCACAGGACTTCTCACAGTGCCCGTACGGATCAAAGAAAACGTGTTGGACGAACTCTGGGAGCCACTAAAGATGATCAATATGGGGATCTACCCCAGCCTGGTCATTGCAGTTGCAATTGGGGCGTTCCTCGCATTCATTACTGGACTTTTCTTGATGCGACTCAGTGGCTTGGCCGCGGGAATAGCAACTTTCGCAGTATTGATGGTTGCAGACAACGTATTGTTCAACTGGAAGTTAATCGGCCCAGGTCCGCAGGTGATGCCCCAAGTTCCCAAGTTTGGTTTTATTGACGAATCCATTGCGATTGCAGTTTTGGTCATGATTGTTGTGTACTTGATTGGCATTTCACGTCGAGGAAGATTGTTGCGTGCCACGCGCGAAGACGCACTTGCAGCCCGCGCTTTAGGTGCGAGTATCTGGCGGTTGCGGGTACTTTTCTTCACCGCATCAGGTGGAATCGCGGCGCTCAGCGGTGCAATGTACGCCCACCATGCCGGTGCCGTGAGCGCAAGGGATTTTTATCTAGGATTCACTTTCACAACGCTGGCGATGCTGGTGATTGGTGGAGCTTCGAGTGTGTGGGGCGCCGTCGTGGGAACAATCCTGGTCACGGCAATTGGCCAGCTACTTCTCGTCTTTGAAGGCGGAGTCACACTGGGGAGTATCGAATTCACACTGCCCAATGGTGTCCGAGGGCTGGTAATCGCGGCTGCTTTGGTGGTTATTTTGATTTGGAGACCCAGGGGCGTAACGGGTGGAAAAGAATTTCGGCTCCCGTTCCTCAGCCGGACATGAACCTTCCGCCGTTAACATCAAGAACCACTCCCGTGATGTAGGAAGCTGCGTCACTGGCAAGAAAGAGAACTGGATCAACGCATTCGCGCAGATCGGGCATGCGGTGCAGGGGAATAGAATCAAGGACTTCATTGCGGTCCTGCTCGCTCATGGAGTCAAATGTTCCTTGGAGTCGATCGGTAAGGAATAACCCCGGCGCAATTGCGTTGACCCGAATATTGTCCGGTCCCACCTCCCGGGCTAATCTGCGGGTCAATCCGAGAATCCCAGCTTTAGCCGCTGCATAGGGAATTCCTGTTACCGGACTGGTACTCCTGCCGCCAATCGAGCTGAAGGTAACAATCGAACCGCCACCTTGTGCTTTGAGGAAAGGAACGATGGCGGCACTGCAGTGATAAGTCCCTTTAATGTTGACGTCGATAACCAAGTCGAGGTCCTCTGGCGTAATATCTTCCAGCTTCGTGGGTGTACCTACACTGCCGCCGGCCGCAGCAATCAGTGAATCAATCCGACCGAAATTTTCGGCGACCTGGGACATCGCTTGGTGCACGGTGCTGGAATCTCTCACATCAACATGCAGGCCCAAGAGATTTTGGGGTGAGACCCCAGCCTCCTGCAGAGAAGCGATCCCGCTCGATACGGCATCAGCGTTGGCATCAAAAATCGCGACCCGGCCACCTTCGGAGCTGTAAGCCCGCGCAATCGCCATTCCCAATCCGCCCGCCCCCCCGGTAACTACGGCCACCCGACCGGTGAATCGCTCGGATTTTTGGGGGGATTGGGTAGTCATGGGGTCATCCTTGCCTAGTTTGTCGGTGATTTTCGGGAAAAGGTTGCTCACGGCGATATATATCGTACTATTGGCGATAGTCAAAAATACGCAAGACTATGGACGTCGAAAGCTGAGAGAGGGAAATGAGCCAGTGAAAATAGCAGTAGTGGGGGCGGGCCCAGGGGGTTTGTACTTCTCTTCATTGATCAAGCAAATCGATCCAGACGCGGACATAACAGTCTGGGAGCGCAACGCCCCCAACGACACATTCGGTTTCGGTGTGGTTTTCTCAGATCAAACACTGAGCGGAATCAAGGCATCAGACCAATCTGTTTTTGAGGACATGGGCAAATCATTTGCTTATTGGGGCGACGTAGACGTTGATATCGACGGAATCAACTTCGCCATCGGGGGAAATGGTTTTGCGGCCATGAGTCGTAAGGAATTACTACACGTATTGCAGAGGCGCGCAAAGGACCACGGTGTTCCCGTGCACTTCAACACAGAAGCCCCGCCAGTGAGTGAATTGATGGCGAACTACGATCTAGTGCTCGCAAGCGACGGAATCAACAGTGCTATTCGATCCGAATTTGAGTCCGATTTCGGAACCACCATTGATCCGCGTAAATGCAAATTCATGTGGCTGGGAACAGATTTAGTTTTTGAAGCATTCGAGTTTTTTATCCGCAACACCGAGTACGGAGTTATGCAAGTACACGCGTACCCCATGGACGAAAAGTCAAGCACTTTCATTATCGAAATGAATGAAGACGTGTGGCGCAATGCTGGCTTCGACAAATTTGAATCCGAATCCCTGCCACCGGGTGTCAGCGACATGGAGAGCGTTCAACGCGTAGAAGAATTGTTCGCTGACGTTCTTGGTGGTCATAAACTTGTGGTAAATAACAGTAAATGGGTAACTTTTCGAACTATCCGAAACAAGACACTCGTCAAAGAGAACATGGCACTTCTGGGTGACTCTGCACACACCGCACACTTCAGCATCGGCTCAGGAACCAAGCTCGCGATGGAAGATGCATTGAGCTTGGCTGCGTGTATTCAGGAGCAGCCCAGTATTGAAACTGCACTGAAAGCTTATGACGAGGAGCGCCTACCGGTTGTAAAGAGCACGCAGCGCTCAGCACAGGCCAGCATGGAGTGGTTTGAGGAAATGGCTCAATACTCCAATCAGGAGCCGGTCCAATTCGCATTCAACCTGATGACTCGTAGTCGACGAATCACCTACGACAACCTCCTAGAACGAGACCCAGCATTTGTGCACGAAGTCGATTCCTGGCTATTACGCAACCAGATTTCACTAGGTCGCGTCCCGGAGGGCACGACTCCACGGCCCCCCATGTTCTTGCCGTTTCGCATGCGTGGGCTTGAACTTCCCAATCGGGTTGTTGTCTCACCCATGGACATGTACTGCTCAGTGGATGGGGTACCTGGCGACTTCCACATGGTGCATCTGGGTTCACGCGCATTAGGTGGAGCCGGATTGGTCATGACCGAAATGGTGTGCATCTCAGAGCAGGGCCGGATTACCCAGGGCTGCGGTGGAATTTGGAACACCGAACAGGTTAACGCTTGGAAGAAGATTGTTGATTTTGTGCACACCACTGAATCAAAAATTGGTTTGCAACTTGGTCATTCTGGCCGGAAAGGTTCAACCAAATTGATGTGGGAGGGCATTGACCAACCACTGGACGACGGGAATTGGGAGATCATGAGCGCATCTGCGATTCCATATCTCCCAAATAGCCAGGTGCCGCGGGAAATGACCCGGTCGGATATGGATGCCGTGCTCGCGGACTTCGTGGTTTCCGCCAAGAATGCGGACGAGGCGGGGTTCGACCTCTTGGAGTATCACTGTGCACACGGGTATCTCATGTCGAGTTTCCTCACCCCGGTGAGCAATAACCGCACCGACGAATACGGTGGCAGTTTGGAAAACCGGATGCGGTTCCCACTCGAAGTTTTTGATGCGATCAGAGCCGTATGGCCTCAAGCCAAACCCATGAGCGTGCGAATCTCAGCTTCAGACTGGGTGCCCGAGGGCCTATCGGTTGAGGAATCAGTAGAGATTGCACGGGTGTTTTCCGAACACGGAGTTGATATTGTCGACGTATCGTCCGGCCAAACCACTCCGAAAGCACGACCCGCGTACGGGCGCTCCTTTCAGACCCCCTTTGCTGATCGAATTCGTAACGTAACGGGGGTAGCAACAATGGCTGTGGGCTCGATTAGCAGTTGGGATGACGTCAACACAATTATCGCTGCCGGTCGAGCAGACCTTTGCGCACTGGGGAGACCACATCTTTATGACCCGGCCTGGACCTTACATGCGGCAGCTGAACAGGACTACGGGGTCAAGTGGCCCAATCAATACGAGGCGGGTAGTCGCAAGCCACCTGCAGGACGCAATGAGGATCCGAAACCTCGACTGGAGTTACAGGCACCAGAGAAACTGACCAATCGGCCGAAACGCTGGCGGCCAGGGCAATAAAACCGACACAATATACGCACACCGAAAACTGGAAGGATCAAAACTATGTCAGATCTCAATACATTGGCGGCTGCACTCGTTGATGGTTCGGTTCAAGTCATCGACTTGACCTCACCTCTGCACTCAGAAACTCCGAGACTGGCGCTGCCACCGGAATTCGGGCAGACAGCCGTCTTCGAACTCGAAGAAATCAGTCGTTACGACGAGCGTGGGCCTTTCTGGTACTGGAACAACTTCCACTCCGGTGAGCACACCGGCACACACGTCGACGCACCTATTCACTGGGTATCCGGGAAAGATAATGACGACGTCAGCCAAATCCCCGTCCAACGCCTTGTGGGACCAGCCGTCATTATTGACAAAGTTGCCGAAGTTGAAGCAGATCCTGACTACTGCCTCACCCTGGAAGATGTGAAAGCTTGGGAAGCGGAGCACGGTTCAATTCCGCCACACTCATGGGTCCTGTTTCGCACGGGCTGGTCGCGCTACGGTGATGATCCCGAAGCGTTTGCCAATGCCGATGAAAATGGGCCACACACTCCAGGTGTGGCACCTGCAGCAGCGAAGTACCTCGCCGAGTCAGAGATTCTTGGCTGGGGCGTCGAGACCGTTGGCACTGACGCCGGTGGCGCAATGACTTTCGATCCACCATTTCCATGCCACAACATGTTTATGGGAGCCAATAAAGTCGGCGTGACCCAATTGAGAAATCTTGACAAGTTGCCAATAACTGGTGCCGTGCTCGTAGTTGCACCGCTACCGATTGTTAAAGGCTCTGGAAGCCCCTGCCGCGTGCTTGCACTGGTGAACAAGTAGCCGGAGTCACATCTACTCATTTAATTGTCCCCGGTCACTTCGCGAAGTGGCCGGGGATTTTTATGGGTTATTGACTGGGAAATTTTCCCAAAGCTTGTTGCAACGCCGCACCGTTTTCGTCAGACAGAGCGGACTCGCGTAATTCGAGAATCCGTTTGGCTGGGTCCGGTGATTTTTCGGCCTGGGGAAGGTAGCCAATAATCTCATTGAAGTTTCGGAGCCCGTTTGCGTGAGTATCACCGTACCCCTTGATCAACTGCTGACATAGACACACTTGGTAGGCCAGCTCTTGGTCCCCTGCCGGTGATCCGGCAAGACCCACAACTGTTGTGAGCCAGGCATCAATACGCTCCTGCTCAACACCAAAGCGAAGTGACCTGCGGCGAATGGGACGAAGCTTGGCTAGCAGAAACAGAACCGTGAAACCCCACACAGAAGAAGTCTGAATCTTGATTCCTCGGTTGGTAATTTTGTAGACAAGCCATTGAAATGGCTTGGAGTTCAACAACCATCGACCCAATGCAGTGGGCAAAGTGTCGGTGATTTCTTCTATCTGGGGGTGGAGGAATTCACGAATTTGTATCATCTCGGAGTCGGTCGCGCGAGATTCCTCTTTGACCCGGTCGAAACGCACCTTGCGAGTCTTATGAAATGCCACCCGGATTGTATCCTCGTAGGTCATCCAGAGGGCGGTATAGCGAGCGCACTCTAAAGTAAGTTTCCGGTCAGGGGTGGTATCAACCTCACACACCCGGGCAACTCGATCCAGGTACTGCTCCGCGTAGCGCACATCTTGATACTCGGCGCACCGTCGAATTCCTTCAACAAGCATGTAGCGGGCTTGTGACGGAAACTCGTTCAGGATTCGCTCGGCGCACTTGTGAAGTTTTGGACCGACCAGAGACATCGGGTCCTCAATCGCCGCGCGCTCAAACTCAGGGTCTGGTCCATCTTCTTTCGCCTCAGGGGGTCGGGTACCGATTGTGATTTCAACCACCGGGCGCTCAGAAGCCAGTGCAGCATCAAACCCGGAATTGAACGCCGCGAGGCTGGCCTCAATACCTTTACCCCCGGTGCGAATAACATCCTCGCATTGTTCCCGGGTAAATGGAATTACCTGGGCGGCGGCGATAGCGCCGAAAAGTGAAGCACTAATAACACTGCGATGGTCGAGCGCAAGTTTATTGAAGTCGGCGCGGATGAACCTCTTCGAGGAAATCTTGCCGGCGTCGATAATCTCCTGTGACTCAATCCGACCGTCACCCATTGCCGTGCGCTCGGGCATGGAGAACACACGATTTGTCGACGCAATCAGAGTTGTGCGCTCCGGCGTGCAGAAACCGCGTTGAATTGCTCGGCCAGATTCCATCAACTCCGAAGCGACAACAATGTCAACCTGTCCAGGTGTTGGCATGGTGCTCAGAATTGGTTCTTGGGTGGGATGTTCCGCGGTGGTCTTGGGAAGCAGTTCAACGTAGTAAACAGTTGCGCCAGTGCGTTGAGCTACACCGGCAACCGAGGTGTTCTGTGCGTAGTAATCGTTCATCTCGGCAACTTTGACGACCCAATCCGCTAAGACACCGCCACCTTCGCCACCCATCGCCAAGATTGCCATGGTGATCGGGCGGGTGACGGCGGGTGCTGGTCTCGATGACTGGGTAATTGTCATCCGGCGTCGATTCCCACGCGTTGCTTCTCAATATTTCTTTGAAGAAGACCAATGTATTTTTTTCGAAATACTAATTTGGTCTTGTCCCACCGGTTCGGATTGTAGATCACCTCGGTGCTGTAGAACGAAGGGCATAAGGCGGCTGCATGTGCATTTTCCCCACAAAGGCCGCAACCTACACACGAATCCAGGACTGTTGCAATCGGGTCATCACGCATTGGGTCGGGGTTGGGTCCAATTGTGAGTGATGGACAGCCGGAGATTCGGATGCAAGAGCGGTCGCCGGTGCAAGTTTCTGGGTCAACTCCGTAACGTTCGCGAACGACCCGCTTACCGTCCTTAATCTTTTTCGCTCGGATTGGCTTCTCGCGCCGTTCACGGTTAAGGGTGCACTCACTTTGGGCCACGATAACCTTGGGGCCCTTTTGTGTGGTGGTGAGAGCTTCCTTGAACAGGTCCCGCATTTTAGCAACTTGGTAGGTGTTGGTCATGGTGCGTGACCACTTCACACCGATTCCGCGGACCGCTCGTTCAATCGGATGTTTTGTTGAGCGCAAGGCGCTGGTGGACTGGGAGGAGAGAAGGTCTTGGCCACCGGTTGCCGCGCTGTAATCGTTGTCGACAATCACCAGTAGCTGATCATTTTCGTTGAACACCGCATTCCCGACTCCACTCGTGAGCCCGTTGTGCCAAAAGCCACCGTCACCCATGAAGGCGATGGTGCGCTTGTCTGCATCCTTGGCATTAAATGCAGCCCCACTGGCGGAGCCGAGGCCGTATCCCATTGTGGTTGCACCGAGATTAAAAGGCGCGTTGATGGAGAACAGGTGGCAGCCGATATCTGCACTGACGATATGTGTACCGACTTCGCGCTCCGCTAATTTAAGAGCCGCAAAAATTGGACGCTCGGGGCAACCGGTACAAAACCCTGGCGCCCTACCGTGAACTAGTTCGGCATCAATGCGGGGAGCAAATGGGCTGCGCGGGTCGTCGTTCTCGAGGACAACATTTGGCAGTTCAGATTCGCTGATGCGCTCAGGCAAGTGTGTGCGCAGAAATGCGGTAATTCCTTTGGTGACCGCCGCGGGGGTGTATTCACCGGCGACGGGAAGCAGATCTTTGCCGTGCAGAATTATTGGGTCCTGGGCGCGGCGCAAGATGGTGTTGATGTTCTGTTCAATGTAGTCCGGTTGCCCCTCTTCAACGAGCAGAACAGCATCCTTTCCTTCACAGAAACGCAGGACTTCCTGATCAATGATCGGGTAGGTAACGTTCAGTACGTAGAGCGGGATTTGGCTGTTGCCATACGGATCTGAAAGTCCAAGGAGCTCTAGTGAACGATTGACCGTGTTGAACAGACCACCTTGAAGAATGATTCCGATCTTTTCGTCTTTTTCTGCGATGAACTCGTTCAGTTCATTTTCCTGAATAAATTTTACGGCAGCTGGCCAACGGTCTCTAACCTTTTCTTGCTCGTGCATGAAACTAGCGGGTGGGAGTACCACTCGAGAGGTGTCACGTTGTGGGTTCTCTATTGCTTCTCGCAATGTGAATGGCGGCTTCACATTGTCCTTGGCGATGAATGATCCATGTAGGTGACAGGAACGCAGGCGTAATTCCAACATAACCGGTGTGCTGCTTGCCTCGGAAAGCTCAAAACCTTTCTCAACAAAATTAACAATTGCAGTGAGATTGGGTCGCGGGTCCAGAAGCCACATTTGGGATTTCATTGCAAAAGCGTGTGAGCGTTCCTGCATGATGCTTGAGCCCTCGCCATAGTCCTCACCGATAATGATTAAGGCGCCACCGAGTACACCACCGGAGGCAAGGTTGGCCAGTGCATCAGATGCGACGTTGGTTCCCACAGTGGATTTGAAAGTTACTGCGCCACGCAGCGGGTAATGCACGGAGGCCGCGAGCATTGCTGCCGCTGTTGCTTCGGAGGCACTATTTTCAAAATAAACGTCGAGTTCTTCAAGAATTTCATGGGCATCGCCGAGTACATCTATCAAATGCGAAATTGGTGCACCCTGGTAGCCACCGACGTAGGCAACACCCGATTGCAGCAGGCCCTTAGTGACGGCCAAGATGCCTTCGCCGCGAAATTCTGCTCCCGCACCAAGTCTGAGCTCTTGAACTTCCTGGGCAAATGAACGTTCAGCCATCAAAGACACCCTTTCTACTCCTAGGAATCATTTCCCCAGATTCCATCCCTATGGATCGTAATCCCCTGAAACGTTCACGCACAACAGCAATTTTCCGCACAGCCAGTCTCACTACACCCGGAATCACACTATTTTGACGATCGTCACGAGTAGAGCATGTACTAACGGCGGCGTTCACGCAACCTTTTTGCCACGAGATATCCGGATCCACCACCGAGACCGGGCCCAGGGTGGGTGGAAGCGCCAATTTGCCACAACCCCTTAACCCCAGTGTTGTGACCGTTGGCCAGCCGCAAGGGGCGCCACAGCGCATACTGGTCAATGCGGCAATCTCCCGAGTAGGGATCACCGCCCACTAAATTCACATTGAGGCTTTCTAAATCTGCGGGGCCAAGAACCATTTTCCCGGTCTGTGCAGAAGAGATATTGGCAATATGTGGTTGTAGCTGATCAATGATCCGTTGGGCGTATTGATCGCGGACTTGGGTGGACCAATCTCCAGTATGCGTAATCTCTGCGGCCAGGTCGCCACGAATCACCCGGGGGACTTCCTGTAACTGGATCCAGAGTAAACCGGCGCCTTCCGGGGCTCGAGAAGAATCGATGGTGGTCGGTTGACCCACAACAATTGTGGGTCGGCGGGGTAGGAATCCTCGGTTAGCGGCATTCACGGACTCAGATAGTGAGTCAATTGAATCCAAAACGTGAACGAGGGCAACATTCGCCATGTCCGGATTGCTCCAACGGGGTGGCTCTGACAGTGCAATATGAATCTGCATGCCAGCCCGACCATACCGATAATCTTGTGCTGCGGATCGATATTTTTCCGGGACGCATTCCTCGTCGAGTAAATCCAAGTACAGCGATTGCGGGGTAACTGAGGCAACAACCACTTTGCTTGCGGTGT
>DEZY01000149.1:12274-14746 GCA_002365735.1 Actinobacteria bacterium UBA3120 | reverse complement strand
AGCGATTGCGGGGTAACCGAGGCAACAACGACTTTGCTTGCGGTGTACGTGTCTCCCTTTGCCGTGCGCACACTTCGTGCCTTTCCATCGATCACGTTAATTTTTTGCACCTCGGTATTAGTGGCTATCTCTCCACCGGCCTCGGTCACGATCGTGCATAGCGCATCGACAAGTTTCACTCCACCGCCCACCGGAATGGGCATACCTCCCATAGATATCGCCGCGGCAATTACTTTGGTAATAAAAGCACTTGAGGCGTCATCAGGGCCAAGACCGTTATGTAGCGCCCAGGGGGCAAGCAGCGCTTTGGTAACGGGTGAAGAAAAGGTGCGATCGGCCCACGGGCCAGCGGGCTCGAGGAGTTCGGCACCACTTTCCATGACCCCCTTGCGTCCCAATTGACGCCATGCTTTCCAGCCGAGCTTGCCCGAGTTGGGTCGCCAAAAATCAGTTCCGAGTAGACCAAATGCCAACTCAGCTTTATTGCCGAAATCGGACATGACCGCATTCCAGGCCCCAAGGTCCCCAAGGTCCCCGAAGGTTTCGGCATTACGTTGGGCACTGGTGGAAAGAACAGCGGATCCGTCGGCGCACACCACGCCGGTTGGGTCTTCAGTGTTGAGGTACTCCACCCCTAACCGGGCCAGGTCAGCGGCGAGCTCGGCATAAGCGGGGCCGCCAAGAAATAATGGATGCCAGCTCGACAGTAACTCCACGGTGTACCCCGCAAACACGTCAGTGCGAGTTGCAATGGCGCCACCTGGCTGATCATTTCGCTCCAAGATGGCCACCCGCCAACCATTTTTCGCCAGCATGGCACCGCACACGAGTGCGTTAATCCCGCTGCCGACAATGACGGCATCAAATTCTCTGGTCATAGTTTAAGCCCCTAGATCTTCAGATCAGTAGATTCAATTCCTTTTTCGCTTGCAACTACGATCGTATAGCGCGATGATGGCGGTCGTCAGATTTTCGAAATATTTAGGAGTTGTGCGTGGCAGAGTCCATGGAAGTGGTCGTAATCGGGTCTGGGATTAATGGTCTCAGCGCTGCCGCCCTGCTGGCAGTTTCCGGAAAAAAAGTAATCGTACTCGAGTCCAATCCGGTTGCCGGCGGTGCAATTCGAACCGAGGAAATAACTGCGCCGGGCTTTCGCCACGATCTTTTTGCCATGAACCTGGGTCTATTTGCGGGTGGGCCAGTCATGGCCCAACTGGGCGACCAACTCGCCGCCCACGGTTTTAGCCTCCTGCCATCTGCGAAACCCTTCTGCTCGGTCTATCCCGACGGCAGCATGATTGGGGTTGAGGCTGACCCGGCTGCAACGGTTCACAATGTGGCGGCGGTTGCACCCGAAGATGTTCAGGCATGGGAGGAACTGACCGCGAAGCTGGGGATCTGGGCTCCATTTTTAATCGGGACGCTCGGTTCTGATCTCCCGAGTGCTGCCGCCGTCAAAACATTGTGGAAAGCGCACCGCGCACTGGGAACGGTCGGCATATCTGAACTGGTCAAACTCGCTTTGCAGTCGACTCGCTCATTTACCGACGAGAACTTCACGTCACCGAAAACAAAAGCCCTCTTTGCTACCTGGGGGATGCATTTGGATTTCGCGCCAGATGTTTCCGGGGGTGCACTGTTCTCGTTCCTAGAAACAATCGGTGGTCAGCTTTTTGGAATGGTCATTGGTGAAGGCGGCGCGTCGTCACTGGTAGAAGCACTGGTCGCAGTCATCGAAGCTAACGGTGGCGAGGTTCGATGTAATGCTCGAGTCGACCAAATCACAATGGGTAAGTCGAAACGAAAAGGTAATCGTGCCACCGGCGTAGTGCTTGAAGGGGGTGCGGTCATCACTGCATCGCGCGCCGTAGTGAGCAACGTAAATCCTCGCTTAATGCCCGCACTTTTCCCTGCCTCGGTGGCCGCAGAGCCGGCAATAAAACGAGTTGAAAAATTCCAACCGGGTTTAGCCACCATGATGATCCATGTTGCACTTAATGACTTACCACCGTGGACAGCCACGCAGGCGCGTACCTACAACTATGTTCATATCGGTCCCTATGTCGACGATATGGCGATGACCTACTCGGATGCTGCGGCGGGTCGTCTACCTGCGTCGCCCACTTTGGTAATTGGTCAACCGACAATCACGGATCCGGGTCGAGCACCGGATGGGAAACACATTCTGTGGATACAGGTTCGAATGCTGCCCCTAGATCTCGCTGATGGTTCGCACTGGGATGACATCGCCGAGGAATACGCAGATCGCATGATGGCAAAAATCGAAGAGTATGCGCCGGGACTCAATTCGTTGGTAATCGCCCGCACAGTGATGAGTCCACTTGACCTTGAGCGGTACAACGTGAACTTGATCAAAGGTGATTCACTCGGCGGGAGCCACCATCCCTCGCAGTTCTTTTTCCTTCGCCCGGTCCCAGGTTGGGGGCGCCACCGCGCTCCGGTAGATGACCT
>DEZY01000149.1:8504-12022 GCA_002365735.1 Actinobacteria bacterium UBA3120 | reverse complement strand
GTGTTGACAAAAAGGTCCAGGACGTCAAATGCAAGGGATTGAATCCCGACAATGTGGTCGGTGTCAGCGTTGAAACTGTGCTTGAGCGTCTTGAGTGCAGTGGGTGAGAGTGCGGCAGCTTTACGACCCCACTCCATTGCGAGGGGGAGTAGTTCATCTGGTTCCACAACCCGGTTGACCAAGCCCCAGCGTTCCGCGGTCTCCGCGTCGTATTGATCGCAGAAAAACCAAATCTCTCGAGCGCGTTTTTCACCCACTACTCGGGCGAGGTAGGCGGTCCCGAAACCTGCATCGAAGCTCCCCACTCGCGGTCCCACCTGACCAAACTTGGCGGTGCTTGCGGCAAGTGACACATCGCAGAGCACGTGCAATACGTGACCACCACCGATCGCGAAGCCATTGACCGCAGCGATCACGGGCTTAGGAACCTCGCGGATCACACGATGTAAGCGGTCGATTTCAAACATCCCCATTTCGGTCTCGCCGTAGCCGCCGGTTTCATTGCGCTGTTTTTGGTCCCCGCCGGAGCAGAAAGCTTTAGTGCCGGCACCGGTCAGAATGATTGCGGCAACCCCCTTGTCTACATAGGCATAACGGAATGCGTAAATAAGTTCGTCGACCGTTCGACCACGTAGAGCGTTGTATCTATCGGGGCGGTTAATAGTTATTACGGCCACCTGATCGGTAACCGCGTAAGTGATGTCCGTGAATTCAGATATTTTGATCATTACGCCTCCAAGAGAATTGCGATTCCAAGACCGACACCAATGCACGCTGTTGCAATCGCGCGGCCTCCACCGCGTTGCTGAAGATTCCTTGCTGCATCGACGACGACGCGCGCCGCGGAAGCGCCAACCGGATGACCCATGGCAATCGATCCACCGTGGGGATTAACTTTCGAAAGGTTGATCCGGGGTTCCTCCTTTAAGACAGTGAGAACCATTGCGGCAAATGCTTCATTGATTTCAAAAAGGTCAATGTCGTCAAAAGATAAGTTATTGCGCTGCAATAGTTTATGCATAGCAGGAACGGGAGCGTTGGCGAATCTATCTGGCTCAACGGCAACGACCACGGATGAAACAATCGTTGCGAGGGGCGTAAGTTGCAGGTCCGCTGCAAGATCGGGTCTAGTGATGAGGGCTGCAACGGAGCCGTCATTTATCGGGGAGGAGTTACCCGCGGTCACTGTTCCGTCGGTGGTGAAGGCGGCCTTAAGTGCGCCGAGTGTCTGCATAGTTGTCCCGGGGCGAATTGATTCATCTCGCGTTAACCCATTGACAGAAAATGCGAAACCGGAGTGGACTCCTTTGTCCCAAGCCGCACCGGCAAGTTCATGGGATCGAACCGACCACTCGTCCTGTTCGGTTCGACCGATGCCTAATTCACTCGCACTTCGTTGTGCGCACTCGCCGAGACTGTCAGTCCAATGCTGCGGAAACTCAGGGTTCACCATGCGCCATCCCACGGTGGTTTGTTCTAATTTCATTCCTGAATCGAGTGGTTTTTCTGGCTTCGGCAATACAAATGGTGCGCGGCTCATGCTTTCCACTCCGCCGGCAATCACAATGTCCATATCGCCGGTGAATACCGCTCGGGAGGCTTGCACAATTGCTTCACCGCCTGAGCCGCAGAGCCGGTTGAGCGTGACACCGGGGACGGTAACCGGGAATCCAGCAAGGAGGGAACCCATGCGGGCGACATTGCGGTTGTCTTCGCCCGCGCCGTTCGCATCCCCCATCACAACATCATCGATGCGGCTGAGGTCGAGGGCGGGAACTGACTCGGCCAACTCTCGTAAGGACAGGGCTAGGAGATCATCGGGGCGGATTCCCGAGAGGGAACCTCGATTTTTGCCAAATACTGTTCGCTTGGCTGCGGCAACTACCGGACGGGCATCGGTCATGTGTCGTATTATTGCCGATCGACAGAGAAATGCACTATCCCGGGCCCCGGCCCTTAATCGCAGGCCGAGAAGGAGAGCTATGCAAATGTCTCGGCATTCTCCTTTCCGCTGTGTGGTCACCGGCGCTAGTCGCGGGATCGGTGCTGCCATTGTCCGCGATTTAGCCATCCCTGGCCACCGAATCGCCCTTTCTGCCCGCACCGAAGTTGATTTAACGGCGGTGGCGGACACCCTGGAAATACCCACCATGGTGATCCCGGCCGATGCACTAGATCCGGGGACGGCGGATTTGGTGATCAATCGGGTTGTACAGGAATGGGGTGGAATTGACGCTCTGGTGGTGAATGCGGGTGAGGGGGTTTCTGCCCCTCTCCATCGAACGGATGACGCCCTGTGGCAGTACATGATTGACCTGAACTTGACCGCGCCATTTAGGTTTTTGCGGGCTGCGATTCCCGTGATGAAAGAGCAGGGCTTTGGTCGGATTGTTGTGATCGCGAGCGTGGCATCAAAAGTGGGGGCTCCCTATATTTCCGCGTATACAGCAGCCAAACACGGCGTCTTGGGACTTGTGCGTTCGGCGGCATTGGAAGTGGCTCCCTTCGGGGTCACGGTCAACGCCGTGTGTCCGGGGTATGTGGATACACCCATGACCCGGCGCACTATTGACACAATCGTCGCGAAAACCGGGCGCGATCCGGACGCGGTAATGCAGACTCTTGCCCAGGAGCAAGGGCATGGAAAACTGATTGAGCCGCACGAAGTAGCAGCCGCGGTTCGATTTCTGATCGATGACCTAGGTGCAATAAATGGACAAGGGATCACCCTTGATGGCGGAAAGGTACAAATATGACGGTACGACGCATTAACCCAGAGGTACTTGCGCCGCCCACCGGTTTCTCGCATGCCGTTGTCGCTGAGGGCAGCACGATTGTGTTGCTCGCCGGACAGACCGCCTTGAATTCAGACAATGTGATTGAGGGTGAAGGAATTGTTAATCAAACCGAAAAGGCGCTCACGAACTTACTCACGGCTTTAGCGGCCGCGGGTGGCGATCCATCGCAGTTGGGCAAACTCACCATCTATTGCACCGACCCGGTTGACTACCGCGCCCACTCACGTGAAATCGGTGCGGTGTGGAAGAAACATGTGGGCCGTGATTACCCTGCCATGACGCTCGTAGGTGTGACGCGTTTGTGGGATGACGCCGCACTAGTGGAAATAGAAGGAATAGCGATTCTGCCGTGACCAACAATCTTGATTTGCGGCCATTGTGGGCGGCTCAGACGATCGCTGTCGTAGGTGCAACTGAACGAGTCGGCGCGATCGGTCGCCTACCCATTGAATACCTCACGAAGTTCGGCTTTGAAGGATTCATTGCGCCCGTAAATCCCAAAGGCGGCACAATTTTTGGCCTACCCGCCTTTCAATCGATGGCAGAAATTCCACAACATATTGAACTCGCCCTGATCATGGTCCCGGCCAGCTCAGTTCGAGAAGCAGTCAGAGATTGTGCTGCAGCCGGTGTTGACGTCGCGATTGTTATGTCCTCTGGATTCGGTGAAGTTGATCCCGATGGTCAGGTTGCCCAGCAGGAATTAGTTGACATTGCCCG
>DEZY01000149.1:0-8416 GCA_002365735.1 Actinobacteria bacterium UBA3120 | reverse complement strand
GCCCACCGGGTGATGGCAACTTTTAGTCCAGTTTTTTCGTCTGAATCGACACCATTGCCGGAGGGAAATATTGCATTGGTCAGTCAGTCAGGAGCACTTGGATTTGGTGCACTCTCACTTGGCCTAGAGCGTGGTGTCCCGATTGGCATTGCGATCACAACGGGCAATGAAGCGGACGTGACCGCAACAGAGGTCGCTGCCCAATTGGCCCAAGATCCGGAAGTGGATGCGGTAGTGATGTACGTCGAGTCGCTGGGCAACATGGATCAACTTATTCGCGTTGCCGGGAGCAAACCTATTGCGATTCTTAAGGCTGGTAGGAGTGTTGCGGGAGCAGCCGCAGCCGCATCACACACCGGGGCATTGGCGTCCCCGGACAAAGTTGTGAGTGCAGTTCTCGCTCAAAACAGGATTGCGCGGGCAAACAATATCGATGAACTCCTTGATATTGCAGCGTTGTTTGCCTCGGAAACGAAAATAGCGGGGCCGGCCGTTGGCATTGTGACAACTTCTGGGGGTAGCGGAATCCTCGCCGTTGATGCACTAGAAAGTGAAGGACTCGCTCTCGCGGAACTCGGCACCGAAACAGTCGCTGCTCTGGAAGAAATTGTTCCTAGTTACGGCAATGCAACTAACCCGGTCGATGTCACCGCCGCGGTCATGGCTGAGTCAGGACTCTTTGAGCGCTGCGTCAACCGGCTTTCGACAGACCCGTCCGTCAACGCAATTGTTGCGTGTTTCGCGGTACTTGTCGGTAAAGATGTAGATCGAATCGCGCAGGCGTTGGGTGCTGTCAGAGAGAGCACCGGACTTCCTGTCGTTGCAGTACGCACCGGCGCGGCCGCATTGGCACCAGAAGGGGCACAGGTTCTCAAAGAAGCAGGAATCCCCGTGTATCCCACACCAGAGCGTGCAGTGGCCGCCCTTCGAGCCCTGGTCACAATCAACTCACCGGAGCGAAAGGATTTGGCGCCCTCAACCCACCCGAGGATCCCCGTCCCGCAGCCGGGAGCTTCGGAAAAGGATCTCAAGGAACTACTTGCCCACGCTGGCCTGCCCATCCCCGAGTCATTCGTGGTGACTTCTGGCTCGGACGCGGTGGGAGCGGTGGGAGCGGTGGGCGGTAGAGCCGTATTCAAAGCTGTGGTTCCCGGATTGCTCCACAAATCAGATGCCGGTGGCGTTGTGCTGGATGTGAATGCAGAAAAAGCACTTGACACTTTCGCACGACTACAAGCACTCGGGGGCGATGTCTTAGTGGAACGATTTGTTCCTGGTGGCGTCGAAGTGTTGGTTGGGGTGAGCAGCAGCCCGATGGGGCGCGTTCTCACAGTAGGTGTGGGGGGCGTGCTGACCGAAATAGTGGCCAGTGCGGCGGTGCGGGTGCTCCCGGTGAGTAAGTTGGACATCGCCCAAATGATTTCCGAAACCACACTGGATGTGCTGCTTGCAGGTGCTCGCGGTGCGCCTTCTGCCGACCGCGAGGCACTAGTGATTGCCATCGACCAATTGGCCCAGGGAGTTCGAGACTGGCCAGTTGATTGTGAACTCGACATCAATCCGGTGACCGTATTGGAACATGGTTGCTGGTTTCTTGACGCTGCATACGTTGAACCACCCACCAAATAGGAAGTATCAGGAGGCTCCACATGGACGTTGGCAGGCTTGTCGCGCGATCGATGCGTAAATACCGGGATCGGGTTGCCCTAGAGGGACCCGAGGGCGAGAGCACTTACGGGCGGACCGGTGCGCGCGTGATGCAACTTGCGCGCGGGCTCAGAGGGCTTGGCTTGGAAACCGGCGACCGGGTCCTCGATCTTCAATCAAATCAAAATACCTATATCGAAACAGATTTTGGGATTAGCACTGCAGGTCTATGTCGAGTTGCTTTGAACTATCGACTGCACCCCACAGATTGGGTCCGGATCACTACGGACTGCACTCCAAAAGTTCTCATCCTTGACATAAAGTTTTGGGAGCAGTCTGCTGAAATCAGATCCATGGTGGAACACGTGATTGTGATTAATGGGGATCCCGGGGAAAGTGTTGAATACGAACGTTTTCTCGCTGACCAGTCAACTGAACCACTCTTACTCTCCGTCGATCCCGATGCCCTTGTCTCACTCAATTACTCCAGTGGAACCACGGGAAACCCCAAAGGTGCAATCCGTACCCACCGTAACCGGATGGCTAGTTTGCACAACATTGTCACGGATTTCTTGGGCAAGGTGCCGAGCGAAAACAGCACCTGGGTCCATGCGGGACCGGTCACCCACACGAGTGGACTATTTGTGCTGCCGTATTTCGCATTTGGTGCCAAACAAATCATTCAACCCAAATTTGACCCCGAACTATTTGTTGATGCGATTGAGAATCGTGGTGGCACTGCAACGGCAATGGTGCCCACAATGATTGCGCGTCTACTCGCAATGCCAGATATCTCGCGGGAGCGAATGAAAAATTTGGAAATCTTGGGGTACGCTGGAGCACCAATGCCTCCGGAACAGATCAAGGATTGCTTTGAGCGAATTACCGTCAACATGAGCCAGTACTACGGCTTGGTTGAGGCCATTCCGCCGGTGACCGTTCTGGGCCCAAAGGAGCACCTTCGCGGTATTTCGGGGGAACCCGAATTACTCACCAGTGCGGGAAATCCGTGCAATGGCGTTGAGGTTCGAATTGTCGATGAACAGGGTCAAGATGTTCCGACAGGTGAAATCGGCGAAGTCATTACTCGCGGGGACCATGTCATGCGTGGCTATTACGGGCAAGCGGGCCAAGACAATACGGTGACGAAGGCGGTCCGGGACGGTTGGCTTTACACCGGAGACCTTGGCCGCCTCGATGCCGACGATTTAATGTATTTGGTCGACCGTAAAGGCGACATGATTATTTCTGGGGGATACAACATTTATCCCCGAGAGATTGAGGACACTATCGCCGAGGTTCCCGGCGTACATGAAGTTGCGGTGATCGGGGTTGAGGATCCAGATTGGGGGCAGCATGTGACCGCTTTGGTGACATTACGTACAGATTCGGATACGAGCGTGGAGACGATTCTGGAACACTGTCGGGCCCAGCTGGCTTCATATAAGAAGCCGAAAGATATTCGAATTGTGAGTGAATTTCCACTTAACTCAACCGGAAAGATTGCCAAGAAAATTTTGCGAGCTGATCTCAATGCGGAAGCAGCCAGTGAAAGAGAGATAAAAAGATGAGCGCAACACCTGTCGACCAGCCGACGGAGTCCTCTGGTCAATACCCGTACACGCGAGGAATCAGTTCCGATCCAGGGGTCTGGACTATGGGACAGTACGCAGGTTTTGGTACCGCAGCCGAGACCAATGCGCGGTTTCGTTCACTCCTGGAACAAGGGCTGACCGGTTTTAGTGTGGCCCTAGATCTACCCACCCAGATGGGACTTGATTCAGACAACCCATTTGCCGCAGGTGAGGTGGGAAAGGTCGGTGTGGCGATCGACAGTTTGGCTGACATTGAAGTGTTGATGGAGGGGATCGAGTTAGACAAGATCTCACAGGTTCGCACCACGGCCAACTCGATTGGCTATATCTGGGCAGCAATGTTTGAAGTATTGGCCGAGAAACGGGGTGTAGACCCCAATAAGTTTGGCATGTTTATTCAGAACGATGTACTCAAGGAGTACTTCGCCCGAGGTACACAAATTTTCCCTGCACCGGCCGGACTCAAACTATCCGTTGATGTAATCGAACACGTTGCAACGAATATTCCGCGCTGGGTCCCACTAGCAATGAGCGGGTACCACATCCGGGAGTCAGGTTCGAGTGCAATGCAGGAAATCGCATTCACTTTTTCGGACGCTCGCGCGTACCTTGACCAAGCGATTGAGCGGGGAATGTCGGTGGATGACGTCGCACCCACTGTGTTCACATTCCTCTCTAGCAATATGGAATTCATGCCCGAGGTTGCGAAATTTCGTGCCGCTAGGCGGGTGTGGGCCAAATTAATGCGAGAGACTTACGGTTCCAAGGATCCAAGATCTGAGCAACTTCGAATCTTCGCTTTCACTGCAGGATCATCACTCACCGCGCAACAGCCATTAAATAATGTTGTGCGGACCTCGATTGAAGCACTAGCCGCAGCAATGGGCGGATGTCAGACGATGCATGTGTGCGCCTTTGACGAAGCCCTTGGCGTACCGACTGAGGCAGCAGCAACTCTCGCCTTACGAACCCAGCAGATCGTTGCTTTTGAGACCGGTGTCACCGACTTGGTAGATCCACTGGGAGGTAGTGAACTTCTCGAGCGCCTCACTGACGAACTTGAAGCCGAGGTCATGATTGAGATGGACAAAATCGCTGATCTTGGTGGGGCACTTGCCTGTATTGAGTCCGGTTACTTTGCAACCCGACTCTCAGACAGTGCATTTGAAACGGCCACCGCAATTGATACGGGAAAGCAAAAAGTGGTTGGTGTCAATTCGTTTGTCTCGGACACGGCTGAATTTGAAGTTTTCACAATCGATCAGGAGAGTGAAGCTCGGCAAATTGAAGCGTTATTGCACACCAAGGAAAAACGGGATCAAAGCCAAGTCACGCATACTCTGGAGGGTCTATCCACTGCAGCACATGAAGGCATCAATATAGTTCCGGCTGTCGTCCTTGCGGTGAAGGCCTATGCGACGGTTGGTGAAATCACGGATGTTCTGCGAGAGGTTTACGGAAAGTGGGAACCTACGTCAAACTTCTAGGAACCGCTATTGCGGGCGGTACAGACATCAACGACATGTTCTTGAGCCAAAGCGCTCAGGCTGTCGTAGAAATAGAAGAACATTTCCGTACCCTGAATCCCCGCCCACTCACGTGGTAAGTGCGCCGCGGGTAAACCTGGATCGCGATAGGGCAACGGCCGCCACGAAGTGAGAACTCGGGTGTAATCAATGAATGCCTGTAGGGCCGTCATGGTCACAGCCCCAGACTGGTAGTCGTGCATTAAAGGCTCAAATGAGGTAGCGAAATCTGTGTACTCGCTAGAGATGCTGTCCAGATCCCACCAGCCACCAACAGCATCCGGCAGGCTGCGAAATGCTACGTGCTCACTGCGGAAAACGTCCACGTGTTGACTCACTCCCAAGGATTCGATCACTAGCCGCGCATCTGCCTCCAAACCCTCAGGAGCTATCCATAGCCCACCTGTTACCTGTGCGAAGCCAACTCGAGAGAGTCGTGAGCGAAGTCGATAACGAAGGTCACGGGATTTTTCCGGGATCGAGAAAGCAACGAGAACCCATCGGTCACTTGATGGTGATTCACGTCGTTCAAGGACTCGAGCATCTCCGGTATCGAAGGCTTTTCGGGCACTTGTACTCAAGGCATACCCCGCAAGGCCGTATCGAGTTTCAGACAGGAGAACGCCTCTGCGTTTGAACCGAGAAAGGGCGCTGCGTACCGCCGCATCCTCGACTCCGATTTCTCGCAATAACTCGAGCAGTGCACCGACCGACATCCAACCGCCGATTGATCGGCTGTAGGCGCCATAAATAGTGAAGATGAGGGACTGTGGGCGAACCATTCGCTGGAGAAGTGCTTCTTTGCGCACTTGGGGATCTTGCTCTTTAGATTTTTGAGATCGCTGCGTTTCCGTCACGCCAACAGATTACAGGTAATGGGTCCACGTCTGCGAGAAACAGTGAATAGAAGCGGCACTATTTGTCGTGAATTATAAATCATTTGGCTAAATCTAGGACTTGCCTGTTGATAAGTGTGGGCGATACAGGAGCGAGGAAACGTCACGTGCCACAAGCGCTCATCTATGCGTGCGTGAAGTTGATAGCTGAACCTATGGAATTTGATGGGAGCCGAAGTGCCTCCGACTGTGCACACAGACAAGATAACGAACAGTCGGAGGCTTCAACAATTAAGGCAGGTTCCAACCCATGACTAGGAATACTGGAACGAGGAAGAAGGTGAAGATGGCGGTGAGCATCAAGATGATTCCCAAAACCCGTGCTTGCAACTTCCCGTACGTGGTCATCGTAATGGCGAGGAACGTGACGACCCACCAGATGATGATCAATGTAAATGTTGTGCTACCCGCGAAGAAGTTAATCCAAAACAGTGGAACAATGGCGGTTGGGATAGCTAGATTGCCAACAACCCGAAGGTCAAGGCTGAGAATTTCCGCGAGTCCTAAGGCAAGGAAGAACAAACCGTAGAATCCGATGAGACCAGCCAGTAGCAGCGAAGGATCATCGTCTATCGGCCGAACGACAGTAATGTAAAGACCAACGACCAGGTTGACGATTCCTGCAATTACAGAAATATATCCAACTGGGATAATCGGACTCTTCTTACCTTCCTCAGCGCTTGCTCCGATTCCAAGAAAGAACATTGCCTGCGTGAAGACGGCAAGTCCTGTAATTATGAATACCATCGTAATGGGGGCCATTCTCATCTCCAATGATTGTAAGCCGCACATCCATTATACGACTTGGTGTGTCCACAAAAGTACACATTTCGGACCCTGAAGTCAGCCAAATCGCAATATTGGAGTAAAAAAATTTAGAAAATCATACGTTTTTTACGGGAACTGCTGCGGTGCTGCTAGGTGTTCGAATTAAGCCGGTAACTGTCTCTTCACGCAAATTCAGAACCTCTCGGCGTTCTCCGCCAGCGAGGATCTCGATGCTGCCCGAGCCATTTATAGACCCAACTTTGGCAGCTGCGAGGCCGGTACGAGTGAAAACATCGACGCATTCATCAGTTTTAGATGGTTCACAGCACAGAATGAACCCAAAGCATGGGAAACACGTGCACCAGTCAGCCAGCGTGACGCCATCAGGCCTAGGGAGCACGTCGAGGTTGAGCTCTGCACCGAAGGACCCCCACTCCAGGAGCATGGCCAGTGAGCCGATGAGGCCGGCCATGCTGATGTCCTTGGCGGCGACCGCAATGCCGTCTTTGGCGATCTGCGCCAGAAGGCGCACGTCATCACCGAGATTGTCACCCCGTTCAGTAAAAGACGCAAAAAACGGGAATTCTGGATGCATCGATCCTTCAATGCACGCGGCCACCACAAGATCTAGACCTTCCACAACATTCGTAGTCGATAAAAGGTCGTCAGTGTGGCCGAGCGCAAATGCTGACAAGCTGGGTGGCCCATCTGTGAGTGTGAGGTGCCCGCCAACAATGGGAACTCGGTACAAGGATGAGGCGTAGGCGAGACCACTAAGAATTTCACGTGCGGTATCTTCATCCGCAGCTATGGTGTCAACAATTGCCAAGGGCAGGGCACCCATCGCGGCAACGTCGTTTACGTTGGCAAGAATTGCGGCTATTCCAGCCCCGCGGGGGTCCGCCGAGACAAATGGTGGCCACATGGCTTCTCCGCACACGATTCCCAATGTGTGACCAATCGCAATGGCCGCGCCGTCATCCCCGGGCCCCTCGACGAAATCCGACGAGCCTAAGGCCTCGCTGACGAGACCTATTTCGCGCTTGGCCGCAATGGCGCTATTGCATGCCACAGCTGCCGCAATGTCATCAAGTTGTTGTCGGGCAGTGCCCCCTGGGCCCATGGAGTCCTCCAATGTAGTGACAATGCGCAGATCGTTACCCGCGAAATGCGAAGAAGCAGTAAGTATATTCACGGGTAGATATGTCGTAAAGTGAAAGTACGCGTAGTATAGGACACATGTCGGACAATTTCCTGAGCCTTCCACTTCTGCCTGAGAAGCCGCGTTCCACCGGTATGACGCACGTGCTGGATAAGGGCATAACCCTCGGATCCATGGAAAGCCACTTGGCTTCGTACGCGGAGTTTGCTGATGTGTGGAAGTTTGGTTGGGGTACTGCTTATGTAGAAAAGCTTTTGCCATCAAAAATTGGACTCCTTCGCGAACACGGGATCACCGCCTGCCTCGGTGGTACATTGCTGGAGATCGCTTGGTCGCAGGGACGTGCAAGTGAATGCCTCGATTGGGCAGAACGGGCCGGATTCACAGCGATTGAGGTTTCTCGAGGTGTAGCAGATATGAGCATGGAAGCAAAGTGGGAACTCATTCGCACGTCGGCTCAGTCATTTCGGGTATTTGCCGAAACCGGGTACAAAAGTGCCGAACGACTACTCACCCCAACTCAATGGCATTTGGAAATCACGGGCGACTTGGTCGCTGGGGCTGAATACATTGTGGCTGAGGGACGGGAGAGTGGCACCGTGGGTCTGTACGACTCCCACGGGATGCCACAAACTGAAGTCATCGACGCGGCACTGCTGGCGGCAGGTCTCGATCGTGTGCTTTTTGAGGCACCCCGAAAAGATCAGCAAGCCTGGTTCATAAATACACATGGGCCGGAAGTGAATATGGGGAACGTTGCGCCTGAGGATCTACTTCCCCTACAAACTCTTCGGTTAGGCCTACGTGCTGACACCGCGTTGG
>DEZY01000080.1 GCA_002365735.1 Actinobacteria bacterium UBA3120 | reverse complement strand
GCTGGGGCCAAAATCGAATCCTCTGGCGCCCCCTGCGGCGCCGCAAAACAGGCCTGATTGCAGCAATGATTGTCAGTATCGGACTCGCAATCTTCCTGCGGTACACATTGGTCTTGTTCTTTGGCGGCGCTCCATCAAGTTACAAGCAGTTCGCTGGCCAACCCGGCATCGAGATTGGGCCGTTCAATACAACCCCCAAGGCATTGATCTTGGGCTTACTCGCCGTAATAGCCCTCGCCGCAACCGTTACCTGGCTGCAGCGTTCGCGGATCGGTAAAGCGACTCGGGCCGTCTCGGATAACCCCGCGCTCGCGTCCGCCACCGGGATTGACGTTGAACGCGTGATTTCTGTTGTCTGGATTATTGGCGCGGGCCTTGCCGCATTCGCCGGAATTTATTTGGGACTCACCCAAAATACCGTCTGGAATATGGGGCAGCGAATTCTGCTCGTGCTGTTTGCCGCGGTCATCCTTGGTGGATTAGGTACCATCTATGGCGCGATAGTTGGCGCCATGGTGGTGGGAATTTTCGTCCAATTGACCACCCTCGTCATCCCCACTGAGATGAAAACCGTGGGCGCCTTGTTCCTGATGATCTTGATTTTGATGGTGAGGCCTCAAGGATTACTGGGTCGAAAAGAGAGGGTGGGTTAATCCAAATGGATTTCGTGCAAATATTTTCACTCACCATCACCCAAGCGGTGGGCGTCACCGCCCTCATTTACCTTTTTGCTGCGATCGGCCTTAACGTCCAGTTCGGTTACACGGGGCTGCTCAACTTCGGTCAGGTCGCCTTTGTGGCCGCAGGTGCCTATGCAGTTGGCGTGATCGTTCTTACCTTCGATTTGGGCCTGTGGCTAGCGGTGGTCGTGGGCGTGGTCGTATCGACATTATTGGCCCTTCTACTGGGAATCCCAACCCTTCGATTGCGCGCGGACTATCTAGCAATCGTCACCATCGCGGCAAGTGAGCTACTGCGACTGCTCGTGCGGTCAATCGCGTTCAAGGACGTTTTCGGCGGTGCACAAGGGCTTAATGGCAAACTCGGCCAGGAGTTTCACGACCTTAACCCGCTCCCTGCTGACTTCACCCTTCCTGTTCTCACATGGAGCCGACAAGACCTGTGGGTAGTAATCGTCGGGTGGAGCCTCGCCCTACTGTTCACTTTGCTGGTCTGGGGCCTAGTACGCAGCCCATGGGGCCGAGTGGTTAAGGGAATCCGCGAGGATGAAGACGCCGTTGTGTCATTGGGCAAGAACGTCTTTGTGTATAAAATGCAGGCCCTCATAATTGGTGGTGGCATTGCAGCTTTTGGTGGAATCTTGTGGGCGGTTGCCAAGCAATCGGTCCAACCGGACACATTCCAGCCTGATTTCACGTTCTTCGTCTACACAATCCTCCTCCTGGGAGGAGCAGCGCGCGTATTCGGACCAATCGCGGGGACAATCATTTTCTGGTTCCTCCTTGCCGGATTCGGTGAGCTCCTGAGCTCCTTGATCAATAACGGTTACATCGAGTTCCTCACCCCCACAGATGTTGGCTCGATTCGATTTATGCTGATGGGACTCGGGCTGATGCTGCTCATGATCTTTAGACCACAAGGAATATTCGGAGACCGAAGGGAGTTGGCCCTCGATGCCCGCTAAAACGGACCACATGGCCACAGGACACGCTGCCGCCGTCGAGGCATTGCGTGATGTTCCCCAGGTTCCAGGCGCACCCAAACCCGATCCGGTCGTGATTGCCGATCATGTGAGTCGCCAATTCGGCGGGCTCAAAGCGGTCGACGTGGCTCACGTGGAAATCCAACGAGGCGCGATCACCGCGCTGATCGGGCCCAATGGCGCAGGTAAAACCACTCTGTTCAACCTGTTGACCGGGTTCGACAAGCCAGACACTGGGACTTGGACGTTTAATGACAAGTCCGTTGCCGGCACCGCACCGCACCGACTGGCCCGCATGGGCATGGTGCGCACTTTCCAGCTCACAAAGGCCCTGTCCCGCATGAGCGTTATCGACAACATGCTGCTGGGGGCGCACGGACAGAGCGGTGAGCGGGTGCTCAATGCTCTTGTCCCCTTCACTTGGAGAGGCCAAGAGCGCGCCAATCGGGAGCGCGCCATGGTACTTCTGGAGCGGTTCAATCTTCACGAAAAGATTGACGACTTCGCCGGTTCCCTATCGGGCGGTCAGCGCAAGTTGCTCGAGATGGCACGAGCCTTGATGGTCGGGCCTGAAATTGTGATGCTGGACGAACCAATGGCCGGTGTTAACCCTGCTCTCACCCAGAGTCTTTTGGGTCATATCAAGAACATTCGTGAGGAAGGCACCACGGTGCTTTTCGTGGAACACGACATGGACATGGTTCATGACATCAGCGACTGGGTGATCGTCATGGCCCAAGGCCAGATCATTGCTGAGGGCCCCCCAGACGCCGTCATGAAAAACGAGCAAGTAATTGAAGCGTACCTTGGCTCGCGCCACGGCAGTTCGTTAACAGACGACGGTGCGTCCCTGACCCCTGACGCCCAAGGAGTAAATTCATGACTTTCAGCCAGCCCAGCGATCTCCCACCCACTGACAGCCCCGATAGTGCGCGGGAGTTCGATTCTGAGATTGACGTCAACGCGAGTCAGCGTTCGCACGCATCCCCTGCCACTCCAGCGCAACTGCATGAGGCTGAGTCCGTCGGTGCACTCATTCGGGCTGACAAACTAATCGCCGGGTATTTCCCCGGGGTCAATATTCTTAATGAAGCAGACTTGTTCGCCCACGAAGGGGAACTTGTCGGGATCATCGGACCCAATGGGGCTGGAAAATCGACCCTCCTCAAAGCTCTTTTTGGACTGGTTCATATCAATGCCGGCTCGGTCACACTCCGAGACGAGGACATCACCAACCTACGCGCGGATCAGCTTGTTCGCCGCGGAGTTGGATTCGTGCCCCAGAACAACAACGTGTTTCCCTCACTCACGATCGAGGAAAACCTGGAAATGGGTTCGTACCAGGATCCCAAGTCCTTTAGCGAGCGATTTGACGCGGTTGTGGACCTTTTCCCCACCCTGGGTGAACGGCGCAAGCAACGGGCCGGCTCCCTCTCCGGTGGCGAGCGACAAATGGTGGCTATGGGGCGGGCGCTCATGATGGCTCCCAGCGTTCTGCTCCTTGACGAGCCCAGTGCGGGCCTGAGCCCGGCCCTACAAGACGAAGTATTCATCCGGGTAAAGGAAATCAACCAAACCGGTGTCACGGTGATTATCGTCGAGCAAAACGCCGCGCGGTGCCTGCAAATCGTGGACCGCGGCTATGTCATGGATCAGGGCCAGAACGCCTACACGGGCACCGGAGTTGCCCTTGCTAGTGACCCGAAGGTCATTGAGCTGTACCTGGGGACCCTGGCCAAGGCGTAGTTCCCGGTAAGTATTTCGCGGCGAAGAGAGTCGCCCAACCATAAGTGTGGGCCGCCCCCGTTTTGGGGGCGGCCCACACTTATGTGCTCGCGAAGGTTTTTGACCCAGGCAAGACTGTGCCCCCCGTAACCAACGGTTACGGGGGGCACAGTTGCTACATCTAGCAGCTCATGATTACGGCAGTGGAACCACTGCGGTAATTGAACCGATTTCGCCGAACTCAGTGTTCGACGTGTACTCATTAATGGAGATGGTGCCCTCAAGGAGATCGCCGAATTCGTTGAAGTCAACGCCTCCGGTAACGCCCATGTAGTCGATGTCTGTGCCTGCTTCAATCAGAGCAAGGCAATCGGCGTACGCGGAGCAAGCTTCGCCACCGTTACCGGCGACATCACCGAGCGCTGCTGCAATTGCAACACCGTCAGCACAGCCAGCCTGCTGAGCAGCAAGGGCAATAACCATTGTTGCGTCGTAGGACTGGGGTCCGTAGCTGTAGTCGGTCAGAGCTGGATCAAATGCCTGCATCCGATCGTAGAAAGCGGTCAAATCCTCTGAGCCAGATGGAACTGTACCGACGGTACCTTTCATCGTGCCCTTAGGGAAATCCTTGAACGCTTCGGTCGAAAGGTTTCCATCGACCAAGTACAGCTGAATGTCACCTGGGCCTACACCCTGCTTGATCATTTCCTGAACAAGCTTGACGGATTCTTCGAAACCAATGACGGTAACTGCATCTGGTGCACCGGCCTTGATTTCAGCAACTTCAGCCTCAAATGAGGGGGCAGCTGGGTCATAAAGGATGTCGCTAGTGATGGTGCCACCAGCAGCTGTGAAGTCCTTCACGGTTGCAATGGCTAGCCCTTCGCCGTATGGATCCTGGCGAGCAATAACTGCCATGTTGGTCACCCCTGCGTCAATTGCCTGAGCGGCAATAACGGCGCCCTGAAGCACGTCAGAAGGCGAGTTGCGGAAGTACAGACCATTGTCCTCGTAGGTGGTCAGTACTGGTGCGGTGTTCGCTGGTGAGAACTGAACGACACCATTTGAGGTGATCTTGTCAATAACAGTCAATGACACACCGGATGAGGCAGCACCAATGATCGCGTTGACACCCTGAGCAAGCTGTGAATCAACGGTCTGGCTGGCAATATCTGTGGTCGTGTCTCCGGAGTCACCCTCAATGTAGGTGACTGGGGATCCGAGAACGCCGCCTGCGGCGTCGATCTCTTCAAGAGCCATTTCAACGCCTGCGAACTCGGGTGGGCCGAGGAATGCAAGGTCACCTGTTGCTGGGAGCATTGAACCCAACACCAGAGCGGCGCTAACACACTCATCATCGCCGGTAACGTCGTCTGCGACGTCTTCTGCGGCGTCTTCGACGTCGTCTACAACTTCTTCCGCTGCGCTGGTGGTATCCTCCACGACATCACTGCTACAAGCAGCGAGAGCGAGGGATGCGGCACCTAGTACAGCCACGGTCTTAAGGACCATAGTGCGCTTCATGCATTCTCCTTTATTTAACGAAAGCGACAACAAACATTGCCGCTCAGAGCAAGTCTAGAAAACTAGACCGCAGCGCACTCTACGCCCATTCGCTAGCCCGCACAAAGCGCGTCACAGGTATTTATCACTTCGTAATAAGAATGTGACCTCGATAACGTTCCCGTTACTTTATTCGCGCCTTTTTGAACGCTCTAGCCCACAATTTTGGCGGCGGCCTCAGCGATGGTGAGTCGCCGGTCCATGGCTGACTTTCGGAGCACGGCAAAAGCCTCTTCCTCACTCATGCCTGACTCTTGAAGCACTGCCTTGGCCCGATCAACCACCCCAGACGCGGCATTTCTGGTGCGAAGTCGGGTCAACTCCCGATTTAAGTCCACCAACTGGTGCCAGCGAGCGTGGGCGAGAACCAGTGCAGCACGTACCTCCACTCCGGTAAACGGCTTCACCAAGTAGCCAAATGTTCCCGCCTCTGCCGCGCTCGTGACGAGGTCGTTCTGCGAAAACGCACTCAGGAGCACCACTGGCGCGATCCCTGTCCCGATGATCTCCTGGGCGGCGCTGATCCCGTCCCGAATGGGCATCGAAACGTCCATGAGCACTACATCGGGCAGTAGTGCCCGGGCGGCATCAACCGCCAGCTGCCCATTGCCCACGGCACCCACCACTACCAGGCCCAGTTCGGTGAGCGTCTCGGCCAAGTCGAGTCGGATCAGGGTTTCGTCTTCAGCGATCAGGACTCGCAAATTCGCTGACGGATCAAGCTCTGACGTGGACTCCGTACTGCACATAGGGCAAGGCTAGGGCGTACCGGTGGATCGGTAGGGTTATGGCCCCTAGCCCCGGTATCCCAACCGGTAGAGGAAGCGGTCTCAAACACCGTCCAGTGTCGGTTCGAATCCGACCCGGGGCACATAATGAATGGGTGAACCCGAGAACAACAGCGGCCCTCCTAGCGGGGCTCGTGATCACGGTGGGGATTGGTGCGTGTTCAACTGGCCCAGGTCTTAGCGAATCCAGTGATCTGGGGAATCATTTCGAAACTTCCGATCCCGATGATGCTCTTTTGGACGACGGGTCGGGCAATCAACTTTCCGTGGGCAGCGACCTTGTGTTGCCCTTGGACTGGCCCGTTAACGTTCCCACCCCGGAAGGGACCCTGATTGCAGTTTCTGTGATCGGTGACCAAACAGCTGTCGCCACATGGTCCGTCGCAGATGACGTATTCAAAGCCCAACAATCTTATCTAGCACAGTTGGATGCAGGATTTGCCGTTGAACCGATTCCTGATCTCACGTCCGACACGATTGTTGTCTATGGCGCCACCGGCAATGGCTATGAAGTAGTTGTGAGTGCGACCGTGGGCGAGGAGACCGCCGATCCGGGAGAAATCACACTACTGGTGAACCCCGGTTACTAGCCTGCGGTGCGTGCAGCATCGAGTGAGCGGGAAACGGCTCCGAGCACTCCATGAACAAATGACCCAGACTCATCTGTGGAGAGATTCTGGGCCAACTCGACAGCCTGGCTCACCACCACCGCGTGCGGCGTGTCAGTCATGAACATCAATTCCGCCACCGACAATCGCAGAATCGCGCGATCAACATCAGGCATCCGCTCCAAAGTCCACCCTTGCGAATTAACGGTAATCTCCACATCGATCTGCTCCTGATACGAGGCCACCAGACGCACCAGTTCAACCGCATATGGATTCAAATCAGGATCCCCGTCACTTTCCCGGCGCCGAACATGCTCCCCCAAAATCATTGGAATGGGTACGTCTTTTGACTCGGCCTCGAAAATGATGTCCAGTGCGCGCTTGCGGGCTTTTCCGCGAGCTGACATTAGTCGTTCACGCGTCCAAGATATGAGCCATCTCGGGTATCAACCTTGACCTTCGTATCTGACTCTATGAACAGTGGGACGTGAATCTCGGCGCCGGTTTCCAAAGTTGCCGGCTTGGTGCCACCACTTGAACGGTCACCCTGAAGACCCGGCTCGGTGTAGGTAAGCATCATTTCCACAGACGCCGGAAGCTCTAAGATGATGGGGTTGCCTTCATACATCGCCACCTGAGCGTTTTGGTTTTCCAGCAAATAACGTGAACTCTCCCCCACTACAGCGTCCGGAACTGGGAATTGCTCGAATGAGATGTTGTCCATGAATACCCAGTCGTCACCATCGCGGTACAGGTACTGCATATCCCTGCGGTCCACAGATGCGGTCTCCACTTTTGCGCCAGCGTTGAACGTGCGGTCAACGACCTTTCCGCTCAGAACGTTTTTCAACTTGCTCCGGACAAACGCTCCGCCTTTACCAGGCTTAACATGCTGGAAGTCAATAACGGTCCACAACTGGCCATCGATACTGAGCACTATGCCGTTTTTCAAATCATTACTGGTTGCCACCGGAGTGCCCTATCTCTAGATCGGCAACCGTGTAGCTACCGCGCTCGCTCTAAGCCTTAGCCAACAATAGCCGCGACATCGCTTGCAAGGCTAATAGGTAGGAGTCGAGCCCAAAACCTGCGATTACCCCCGTCGCTGCCGGGGTGACAACTGAGTGGTGTCGAAATTCTTCTCGGGCACCCGGATTACTGATGTGAACTTCGATTAACGGTGCGACCAGCATCGCGCAGGCGTCAGCGATGGCATACGAGTAATGGGTAAATGCGGCCGGGTTGATGATCACGGGCAACTGAGAATCGGCTGCTTCATGCAGCCAGCCAATTATTTCGCTTTCGCTATTGCTTTGACGCAGCTCGACGATCAGTCCCATTTCTACCGCTTTTTCTTCCACAGTGCGCTCAAGATCGGCGTAACTAACACTGCCGTAAATTTCGGGTTCTCGGGTGCCCAAACGATTCAGATTTGGACCATTGATGATCAGAACCTTGTGCGACATGGGGTCAGCCTAGTGAATCTGCCAGCCCCCAGGACTAGGACAGGTTGCTATAAGCAGAGAAAAGAAGTGCCGGATCGGGGTCTTCCCAGATGGCTGGTTTTCCAATTTCGTCCAGGATAACGAATCTCAGTACGTCGCCACGGGCCTTTTTGTCAATCTTCATGGTGGAGAGCAATGTCTCCCAGTGTCCGCCGGAATAGGTGGTCGGCAGCCCGATTACCTCTAGCACATCGCGGTGTACCCGAAGATCCTCGTCTGAGAGCCTCCCGGCGAGATTGGCCAATTCGGCAACAAACATGATTCCGACCGAAACTGCGGCTCCATGACGCCAACGGTAGTTCTCAAGCTTTTCCACCGCATGTCCGAAGGTATGTCCATAGTTGAGCACCTCTCGACCTAAATCCGGACCACCTTGCTCAGTGAAGTCATTCGAGACCACAGATGCCTTTACCGCTATCGCTCGCTCAATCAGAAGGGTCACGACTTCCTTGTTCGGATCAAATGAGTTTTCTCGCTCGCTCAAAATCGTTTCCAAGATGGACCGATCGCTGGTGAGACCCACTTTGGCTACCTCCGCGAGCCCCGAACGCAGGTCGCTCTCGGGCAAGGATGCCAATGTGTTGATATCTATCACAACCAGACTTGGGCTGTGGAATGCACCGACCAGATTTTTTCCTGCGTCGGTGTTGATTCCAGTTTTTCCGCCCACCGCAGCATCCACCATGCCGAGTAATGTCGTGGGAACCGCGATCCATGAAATTCCTCGCAACCAAGTTGCCGCCACGAAACCCGACAAGTCGGTTGTGGCTCCCCCACCTACACCAATGATCATGTCCGAACGTGTAAACCCTGACGAACCTAAAGCATTCCAACAGTGCTCCAACACTGCAGCAGTCTTCGCGCTTTCAGCATCCGGCACCTCGATCAGAATCGCCTGCTTACCAGAGTTTTCCAATTGCTTGTGCAGAGCCTCGGCTATGACTCGTACTGCATTCGGGTAAATAAGCGCAACCCTGGTCGCGCCCGAAACTGCTTCCGCCAGGTCACCCAAAAGGTCGCGCCCGATCAATACTTCGTACCGGCGTTCAGCATCAACGCGGATGCGTTTCATAACGCACCACCCGTGAGCTGGTCAGCGATCTGCTGGGCAAGCTGAGACTGGTCAAGAGTGTTTACGTCTATTCGAGACGTGGCCAAGCTTTCGTAGATCGGGGTGCGGGTTTCGAGCAAGGCAACCAAATTTGCCCGCACGTTCCCGATCAGCAGCGGCCTAGGAGCCGAGAGACCCGCCCGACGAAACGCTACCGAGCTACTCACTTCTAACCAAAATATTGGTGATCCGCCCTCCCGCAGTTTCTTCGCGGTGTTCACATCCATGACTGACCCGCCTCCCAAGGATAGAATGCCATCAAAACCAGTCAGGGCCTGCTCGATTGCGTTATGTTCCCATTCCCGGAATGTGGCCTCCCCATGGTTAACAAAAATATCAGGAACAAGCACGCCATGTTCGGCTTCAACCAATTGATCCGAGTCCGCAAAGGCGCAGTCCAAGATCCGCGCGAGTAACTCGCCAACGGTGGTCTTTCCTGCACCAGGTGCGCCAATCAGAATTGCCCGCGGAGTCACAAAAAAACCTAAAGCGCCGGTGGCGCTATTTTAATCGCCAGATTTTCCAGGTAACTGTGAATATTCCGCTGGCACTCCGAAAGCGAGTCTCCACCGAACTTATCTAAAATTGCCTCGGCGAGTACTAGGGCAACCATCGCTTCAGCTACCACCCCGGCCGCCGGTACCGCACACACGTCAGACCTTTGATTTATCGCCACGGCCGCCTCTCCCGTGACCGTGTCAATTGTTTGTAGGGCCTTGGGAATCGTCGAAATGGGCTTCATCGCTGCACGGACCCGCAACAATTCGCCGGTACTCATGCCACCTTCAGTTCCACCAGACTTCCCAGTACTACGACGCACTTGGTCACCGTCGCCAAATATTTCATCTTGGGCAAGTGATCCTCGAATCCCCGCCAAGCCAAAACCGTCCCCCACTTCAACACCTTTGATTGCTTGGATTCCCATCAGGGCCGCAGCCAACGCAGAATCAAGCCTGCGATCCCAGTGCGTGTGGCTACCCAATCCTGGTGGGAGACCCACGGCTACCACCTCTACTACGCCACCCAAAGTGTCACCATCACTGTGAGCCGCCCCAATTTCCTCTTCCATCAGCAAACTCACCGCGGCATCGAAACACCGCACCGGGCTGGCATCGATCAGGGCGGCATGGTCGGGGGTGGGAGTCGGACCGGTGTAGGTCACCGATCCAATGCGCACAACATGACTCACGAGCGTGATGCCAGCGGCCTGTTCGAGAAAAGCGCGCGCAACTGCTCCCAGTGCGACCCGAGCGGCAGTCTCTCGAGCACTCGCGCGCTCTAAGATCGGTCGCGCTTCCGAGAAATCAAACTTCTGCATCCCGGCTAGGTCCGCATGCCCGGGCCGTGGACGGGTCAGCGGTGCATTTCGCGCCACACCTTCTAGCGCCTGCTGATCCACAGGGTCTGGGCTCATCACCGTTTCCCACTTTGGCCATTCGGTGTTACCAATTTGTATTGCTATTGGTCCCCCCATTGTGAGCCCGTGCCGCACACCTCCCAGAAGCTTCACATCGTCTTTCTCAAATTTCATCCGGGCCCCGCGGCCGGTTCCCAGCCGCCGGCGGGCTAGATCGCGCTCTAGGTCGGCCGTGGTGATCTGAAATGACGCGGGGAGCCCTTCAATGATTGCGGTAAGAGCCGGTCCGTGTGATTCTCCCGCAGTTAACCAACGAAGTCGCGATACCATGGGTTAATACTGTCAGATACGGCCTAGGCACCCGCCGTCACACCTATTGCGATAAATCCGGATGCAACTACCCCAAGGGCCATGAATGGTCCGAAGGGCACGCTACGGTTTTCCCGATTGCTCAACATTTGTGGCAGCACCCACAACGCGGCGCCCACAAACGAAATCAGCGAGCCGAGGTAGAGATACGTCCAACCAAGGGACCCCAAATAGAGTCCGATTACCCCCGCGTATTTCACGTCCCCCATTCCCATCCCCCCAAAAAGGTGAATCATTAGATACCCAAGGGATGCGATCACCGATCCCAAAGCCGCGTTGACCAGCAATGTGAAGTCCGCTCGTGAGAAGGCAATGACGGTAAATCCGAGTAAACCACCCAGATAGGCGATCAAGACTACGGTGTTGGGAAGCCGGCGCTCTCTAAAGTCGACGCGTGAAAGCATGATTGCTGTCGCGATGAACCACGACCAAGTCGCGAAATAGGCAAAATTGCTCAGGGTGTTCGCAGTCGCGAGGTCCATACCAGAATTCTGTTCGCGGTCGCTCAACTACTCAAGGGTCTCAATTAGGTTGTGGATAACCCGTCTAACAGTGCGTCCCGCATGGCCTTAATTGGGGCCGGCAGGCCAGTAAACAGTTCAACCTGAGCCGACGCTTGCCACAGCAGCATCTCAATCCCGCTGAGTGCTTCTCCACCACCGTTTTCCTTCCAGTACCGGGCTAGAACACTGGGCCATGGGTTGTAGGAAATATCAAGTAAGACTGGCAGCCTTTGCTGTGCAGAAATATTGCCCATGATCTGACCCTGAGCACCACTGGGGACGGTGCTGATTACCACTTCACCAGCGAACGAAATTCCCTGGGCAAGATCGGCCCACTCGACTCGAATTCCGAGCGCATCCCCTTGTGAACGGATGCGCTCCGCGGAATCTCTATTTCGTGCAATGCACGTGACCTCGCGTACCCCCAGATCCGCCAAGGCACTGAGGGCGCTTCGGCCAGTTGCGCCTGACCCAATAATTGTTGCAGACTCGATTGCTTCAATTCCTGCTCGTCTAATCGTGTTGGTGATTCCGAAAATGTCAGTATTCTCTAGCGCCCATTTACCCTGAGAATTTCGATACACCGTGTTCGCGCAACCAGTCTGCTCGACCAGTGGTGACCACGCGGATACGAGCGTGAGCACATCGCGTTTCAACGGCATGGTGAGTGAGTAACCCACATCGTCATCGCTAAGTTCTGAAATTCGTTGCGCTAGCGCCTCGATGGCTGTGTCAATAGCCGTGTACTCGATATCAATTCCGAGCTCTTCATAGGCCGCGTTATGGAGCGCTGGTGAGAGTGAGTGCGAAATGGGTGATCCAAGGACTGCCGCTTTCATCCTCTCATCCTCTCATCGCCTCAACCGTTCGTCATTGTGAATCTAGGTACGCGCGATATTCTGCTTTCAATTTAAGAAACCTGTCGTAGCCTTTGGCAAATTTTGTCTCGCCCGTGTCAGGATTAACGGTTACGAAATACAGCCACTTACCTTTTGCCGGTGCTAACGCCGCCTCAAGGGCCGCCTCTCCTGGCGAATTGATCGGAGTTGGGGGTAGTCCGGTGTTCACATAGGTGTTGTACGGCGACTCAGTCTCCAATTGATCTTGGGAGAGTTCCAACACGTCAAGGCCTAATGCGTACGACACTGTGGAATCAAACTGCAAGGCCATTTCGGAGGCCAAACGGTTATACACCACCGCCGCGACCTTTGCGAAATCCTCAGGAACGACCTCACCTTCCAGAAGCGAGGCGACGATCAGCACTTCATAGGGATTGCGCCCCGTCTGGGCGGCTCGCCTTTCTAGATCAATGACACTCGCCGATTCATTGAAACGCTTGATTAAAGTATTCAGAATGGACTCCGCATTTTCGTCTCCCGCCAAGTCGTAGGTGGCCGGGAACATGAATCCTTCTGGCCGGCTTTCAGCCCAGCTTGGCAGAGCGAGGAGGTCAGGGTTATCCAAGACTTGATCAAAGTCAGCGCTCGGCAGACCAGTTGCTGTCGAAGCCAAAGAGACTGTCTCCGCTAGACGCAGGCCCTCCGGCAACACCAATCTCGATTCTGACCGAGATTCCGAATCCAGCATCAGCAGTAATGCAGACTCCCCGCTCATTTGCATCCGCATTGCGTACTGACCGGGGCCGATCGATGCGCTTTGCGCATTATTTGCCGCCGCTGAAGTGAAACTTTCTACCGATTTGACAACATCTGCCGACTGGAGAGTTGTCCCAATTTGGGTAAGACTGTCGCCTCGGCTCACAACCACGTTCACTGATCCCCCACCAGAACCCACATAGTCGTTGCTTTCACCTGCGCCACCAAATAGTGAGTAGATTCCGTACACAATTGCAATGACCGCGACCAGACCCGCACCAATAACAATGCGTTTACTCACACTGTTAGCGTTACGAGACGGCGGCAATTGATCGTCGCTGAGCATCTCATCAATGAATGTCACTCGTGCGAGCCTTTCGTATGGATCAATCTATCAACATAGGACTGTAAAAAAATCGCAGCAGCGGCGCTGTCGACCTTGCTACGCATTTGCTTCGAATTATGGCCACCAGCGCGCAACGCACTCGTTGCCTGCACGGTTGTCAATCTTTCATCAATTAGAATAATTGGAACTGCGGTGAATTGGCCAAGTTGGCGCGCCCACTCGCGCGCATTTTCCGTTGAAGCGGTATCTGTTCCCTTCAAATTGCTTGGCAGTCCCACAATGATTTCACATGGCTCGTATTCGTTGATGACGCACGCCGCAGCCGTTATTGAACCCTCGCCGCCACCTATTGCACTTTGTGGTGAGGCCAGGATCGCGTCAATATCGCAGGTTGCCACACCAATGCGGACAGTTCCCACATCAAAAGCGACTCGTCTTTGATTGCTTCGACTCATCCTATTGGGCCGCCAACGCTGCTTCCACGCTTGCGACGGCAGCGTGTAGTGCGGCACCGTTAGTTCCTGCACCTTGGGCAAAGTTGTCCTTGCCGCCACCTTTACCGTCGAGTTCATGTAGTGCCACCCGCAGTAATTGTTGGGCTGAGCATCCTGCTTTCACGCCGAGCTCATTAACCGCAATAACCGCCGAGACTTTATCGTCCGTGATCAAAGTTCCCAGCGCAACTGCCATCGACGCATTGCCCGCACGGGCGATCGCCTGTTGTGCCAACTCGCGCAGACTGCTTGCATCAGAGCCGGCGGGAGCACGGAAAACCCACAAATCAAAATTGCCATGGCGTACCGGCTCACCGACAATGTTTCCCGCGTCTTTGAGCAGGGCAGATCGCTTGCCTTCAGCGATTTCCTTTTCGGCCACCTTGAGCGCGCTAATCGTCGACTCAAGTCGGTCTGCGAGTTGATCTGCTGGCACCTTCAGCATCGACGTCAGTTTACTCACCAAAAGGTGCTCATTGGCCGCATACTCGTATGCGTCTGCACCTACCAGTGCCTCCACCCGCCGCACTCCAGCGCCTACCGATCCCTCTCCGACGAAATACACCAGACCGAGCGCCCCGGTGCGCTGCGCATGCGTTCCCCCGCATAATTCGTGTGCCCAATCACCAACGGACACCACGCGGACTTCATTGCCATATTTTTCACCGAAGAGTGCCATGGCGCCCATGTCCAAGGCCTCCTGCTGAGACATCAAGCTCGCACTTACCGCTAGGTCTTCAATCAACATTGCGTTCACGTACTGCTCAACATCGCGTAAGACCGACGGCGAAACAGCCTCAGGACTTGGAAAGTCGAATCGGAAGCGCCCTGGGGAATTCTCGGATCCCATTTGGGTCGCAGTCTCGCCCAGTCGTTCGCGAAATGCTCGGTGCACCATGTGCGTTGCAGTGTGAGCCCGAGATATCGCCTTTCTTCGTTCAATATCGACCGAACCGACTACCGTTTCACCCACCGTAAACTCACCTGAAACGACCCGGCCTCGGTGCAGAAACAGACCCGGTACCGGGGTTTGCACGTCATAAACGTCGACCCGTGACGCCCCAGAGCTCGAAGTGATCACCCCGTGATCGCCGAGCTGTCCGCCTGACTCAGCATAAAAAGGCGTCCGGTCCAAAATCAATTCGACATCCACGCCCAGACTGGCTACCGGCACCGAGACTCCATCAATCACCAAGCCGGTGACGTGAGCTTGCGTGGTGCTCTCGGCGTAGCCCGTAAATTCGGTGGTACCGCCGACAGTCAAAATCTCCTTGTAAGCGGTGGAAGTTGCGAAGTCGCTCTTGCGGGCGATGGAATCTGCTTTAGCCCGACTGCGTTGCTCTTGCATGAGTTCGGTGAAGCGTTCTCGGTCCACCTGCAGCCCCGCTTCACTCGCCATTTCCATGGTTAAATCAATCGGAAACCCGTATGTGTCGTGCAGCGCGAAAGCCTTCTCGCCAGAAATAGTTGTTCCGCCTGATTTTTTCGTCTGATGTGCGGCAGTATCAAAAAGCATGCTTCCCGTGCTCAAAGTCTGAGCGAAGGCAGTTTCCTCGCCTGTTGCAATGCTCAGAATCCGTTCCCGTGACTCGTTGAGCTCGGGGTATTGGGGAGCCATAACCTCAATAGCTGAGTCACACAGTGTGCGCAAGGTGGGATCGACCGCCCCTAGCAGCCGCATATTGCGAATTACCCTGCGCATCAGTCTTCGCAGAACGTACCCACGTCCTTCATTGCCCGGGATCACTCCGTCGGAGATCAGGAAAATGCAGGTTCGTGAATGGTCAGCTACAACTCGTAAGGCGATATCGTCGTTTTCTGCTGCCCCGTACACAGTGTTGGTGAGTGCAGATGCCGTGTCCAAAATCCCGCGCGTCGTGTCAATCTCATAGATGTTGTCAACACCCTGCAAGATTGCAGCCATCCGTTCAAGGCCCATGCCGGTATCAATATTTGCGGCAGGCAACGGTCCTAAAATCGGGAAGTCATTCTTGCCCGATCCTTCGCCTCGCTCGAATTGCATGAACACGAGATTCCACACTTCCAGATATCGATTCTCATCCGCGATAGGTCCACCTTCGACACCGAATTCGGGGCCGCGGTCGTAGTAGATCTCGGAGCAGGGGCCGCACGGCCCAGGAACACCCATGGACCAGTAATTGTCTTCCATGCCCCGCCGCTGAATGCGTTCCGTTGGCACCCCTACGACATCTCGCCAGATAGCTTCACCTTCGTCGTCATCTTGGTACACCGTGACCCACAATCGCTCGGGATCAAACCCATAGCCACCGTGATCGAGTGACCCGGTCAGCAACTCCCAAGCGAGCGGGATCGCCTGTTCCTTAAAATAGTCTCCAAACGAAAAGTTACCCGCCATCTGGAAAAACGAGGCGTGCCTCGTCGTTTTCCCTACTTCTTCAATGTCGAGGGTTCGCACGACTTTCTGCACGCTCGTTGCGCGTAGATACGGAGGCGGAGCCTCTCCCAAAAAATACGGCTTAAAAGGCACCATTCCGGCATTGACAAAGAGCAACGTTGGGTCGTCCAGGAGTAAGGATGCCGACGGAACGATTTCATGCCCACGCTTCTCAAAGAACGAGAGAAATCGAGACCGAATTTGCGCGGAATCCATGAGACTTGCTCCTTTATTGCGGGTGCGGATTGACTAGGTTGATGCATCTTGGGTTGGGCCAGCCGGATTGTCGCCGCCGCGCAGCTTAGAAAGCTGCTCTCCCATACCCGCGGCTAAAGACTTGGCCGAGTTACTGGCATCCATCACTGTCAGAACAAGTCCTTTGTCGATAGATTCGTTGGCCACCGCTTCTAACTTGCGGTAGGCGAGGATCCCTGCTGCGGCCCCCACAGTGAGCCATACCATTCTGCGCATAGTTCAGTCTAGCGATTCGCCCAGGCGGAGTTTACGAAGCCGATCTGCTACCGCCCCGAGTCGCTCCTCGGCGCCATGATGTGTGGCCTGGAAATAGCCCACATCCTGCAATTCTTCGGGCAGATAGGTCTGCCGCGCCACCCCGCTAGGTTCATCGTGGGGGTAGAGATAGTTTCGCCCATGCCCCAGTGCAGAAGCACCGGGATAGTGGGCGTCGCGCAGATGGTCCGGCACCGTGCCCACCCGTCCTCGTTGCACATCTGCCATGGCGGCACCGATCGCCGTCACCACGCTATTAGATTTTGGGGCCAGGGTCGCCTCCAACGTTGCGTGCGCCAAAATGATCTGCGCCTCTGGCATGCCGACTAAGGCAACAGATTGGGCGGCCGCAACGGCAGTAAGCAACACCTGTGATGCGGCCAGCCCGATGTCTTCACTCGCCAGGATCATCAGGCGCCTGGCAATAAATCGCGGGTCTTCCCCAGCATGCAACATGCGAGCCAGATAGTGCAGTGCGGCATCAGGGTCACTTCCCCGAATACTCTTGATGAAAGCACTCACCACGTCGTAATGGGTGTCGCCATCTTTGTCATAGTTGACCGCCACGATATTGATGGCATTCTCAACATCTTCCACGTCGATCTCGGCGCTACCCCGCGCAAGGGCCGCATTTGCAGCAGATTCAAGGGATGTCAAGGCCCGCCTCGCATCACCGCTACTCGCATCAATGAGTGCATCCATCGCTTCATCAGTTGCAGTGATGCCTGCGTTCAACCCGCGTTCACTCTCCATGGCTCGCGTGAGCACCGTGCGCAGTGAACTCTGATCAAGGAGTTCTAACTTGACCACAACGCTTCGAGAAAGAAGCGGTGAAACTACCGAAAAACTCGGGTTCTCGGTTGTTGCAGCAACCAAGATCACCCAACCGTTTTCCACTGCGGGAAGTAGCGCATCTTGTTGACCTTTGTTGAATCGATGGACCTCATCAATAAAGAGAACCGTTTCAGTGCCATACAGGCTCGAATCCTCACGAGCTTTCTCGATGACCTCCCGAACATCACGGACCCCGGCGCTAACTGCCGACAGCTCACGAAACTTACGCCCAGTTTGGCGCGAAATAAGATTGGCGATTGTGGTTTTTCCCGAACCCGGAGGTCCCCACAAAATCACGGATACCGACCCGGCACCAGTGAGCAATAACTGCAGTGGGCTTCCAGCCGCGAGCGCTCGCCCTTGACCCACAAGCTCCTCGAAGCCCTGCGGCCGCATGCGCACGGCTAGTGGCCCCGTCGATCCCTGTTCAAAAAGACTCATCGGTTAACCATAAGCCGTGTGAGGACCGCTATTCCTGCGATGCGCCCACTTCTCGGGACACTTTTTCTCGTGCGTCGCTTTCCTTCGCTTTCGCATCAATGCCAGCCTCCCTACGCTGCGCGATTGTGATCTGCGTTGGGGCACCGGTGAGTGGATCCTGTCCACCACCAGTTTTGGGGAACGCGATCACATCACGCAGTGAGTTGGCACCCGC
>DEZY01000144.1 GCA_002365735.1 Actinobacteria bacterium UBA3120 | reverse complement strand
AGAGCCACAGTTGCAATCCCTGAGGCCTCCCGTGCAGCACGCTGGGTTCTGCGGGTTGCCTCGAGTGCTTTGAGTTCTCTGCGCAACTTCGTCATCTGGGCTCTGATTCGCCGTCGATCTGTTTCAATTTTCGTCTCACCTGGGCCCCGAGTTCCCAGTCCCCCACTGGCACCTCCTGCGTGACCGCCGGCCTGACGACTCAGTGACTCACCCCATCCGCGCAGTCGCGGCAAAAGGTACTGCATTTGCGCAAGGGAAACCTGGGCTTTACCTTCACGACTGCGGGCATGCTGGGCGAAAATGTCCAAGATCAGCCAGGTGCGATCAACCACTTTGACCTTGACAATGCCTTCCAATTGCCGGAGCTGGCCGGGTGACAATTCACCATCGCAAATGACCGTGTCAGCCCCCGTGTCGGCCACGATCAGAGCGAGTTCCTTGACCTTTCCTGAACCCAAGTAGGTGGCAGGGTCAGGAGCGTCACGACGCTGGATCACCCCGTCAACAACTTTAGAGCCAGCGGTCTCTGCTAATTGAGCGAGCTCACGTAATGAGCGCTGCGCCTGGGCAACGGTTCCGGTGGTCCACACCCCAGCAAGGACTACCCGTTCGAGTCGGATCTGGCGGTACTCAACCTCAGTGACATCTTGTAATTCGGTGGAAAGAGAAGAGACCCTTTGAAGGCCTTGCCTCTGCTCAAGCTCAAAGCCCACGTCACCATCTTGGCCAGGATTTGATTCGCTCACCTGCGCAGTATCGCAGATGACTCAATTAAGGGATAGTTCCAAGAGAAACTCCGGGAGCCGAAAGTTTCCCGCCTCCCGCAGCGTGGAACTTGATTGCTACCTACCCCAGCCAGCCACAACATCATCTTGGGAAGAGATCCACTTTTGTGCCGCATTTTCAGGGGTCAGCCGTCTAGCTCAACCCGGCGCTTGGCAACGTATTCAACCAACTCGGCCTTGATGGCTTCATCCATGGGTGGCTCCTCGTACTTGTCAAGGGTATCCAAATAGATGGCACGAGCACGTCCCGCTGTGTCGATTGAACCGTTGCGGGTCCATCGCTCGAAATTGTCGGAACTGGACAGCCAAGGCCGATAGAAGCAATCACGGAAATTGTCCATCGTGTGCGCTGCTCCAAGGAAGTGTCCGCCGTGACGTACTTCGTCATGAGCATCGAAAGCCAGATCATCGTCAGTAAATTCAATTGGCTGGAACTCGGCAACAAGCTGCTCAAGAATCTGCATGTCGATGATGTACTTCTCAAAGCATGACACGAGTCCTCCCTCGAGCCAGCCGGCCGAATGCAGCACCACATTTGCGCCGGCTAAGAATGTTGGCATCAAAGTCATTACACTTTCGTAGGCAGCCTGGGCATCGGGCATCTGTGAAGCGTTAAGCCCGCCACCGGATCTGAACGGCACCTTGTACGCACGTGCAATTTGCCCAATGCAGTATTGGCCCACCGCCGACTCTGGGGTACCAAATTGCGGGGAACCCGTCTTCATATCGATATTGGACAAGAATGAACCCATGATCACCGGAGTCCCGGGACGAATCAACTGGGTGAGCGCAATCCCGGAAAAGGCTTCAGCCATTTGTTGTGCCAGAGTAGCCGCGATGGACACCGGCGACATCGCTCCCATGAGCAGGAATGGCGTCACGATCACCGGCTGCTTAGCCCGACAATAGACAAATAGCGAATCGAGCATCCGGTCATCCCAGCGAAGTGGAGAGTTGCAGTTGATCAACGAGTATCCAAATGGTTTTTCTTCGATTGACTTGCGGCCACCCAACACGATTTCGGCCATGGCAATCGTGTCGGCTGCATTTTCGCCCGTCACAACGTTGCCCATAATAAATTTGTCCGTCAAAGTGAATGCATTGAAAACCATGTCAAGGTGACGTGAGTCAAGGGATGCATCATTGGGTTCCACAACGACCCCACCCACGCTGTCCATTGCTGAAAAACTTTGTGCCAATCTGCAAAAATTCTGGAAGTCAACGAGGGTTCCATCACGGCGCACGTCCCCATCCCGCACAAAAGGCGCCCCATACACACTGGAGAACACCATATTCTTTCCGCCAATAGTCACGTTGTTCGCCGGGTTTCGGGCCTGCATTTCGAACTGTTCGGGGACCAGTTTCAATTGCTCAAGGAGAAATTCAGGGTCAAAATAGACGATGTTTTCCTCGACCCGTTGCCCCGCTTGGCGGAACAGCTCGTGGGCCTCTTCTGAGAGGAACTCCACACCGATCTCGGACACGATTCGACGCCAGCCTCTGTCCAGCGTCGCCATTGACTCTGGTGAAAGGATCTCAAAGCGCGGTAACTCATTTTGCAGCATGATTTTCCCAATCTTTTAGCAGGCCCCTTGTTGTGGTCTGTGTCTATAGTAGTATAAATGGAACACAAGTTCCACAATATGGAACATATTTACCATTTATCGTGTAGCATCTAAATCAGAGGGCCCGGGACAACAATCACGAAAGGGAGTCATGGGATCGAGCATCCAGTCAATTGACCGCGCGGCGAGTATCCTGGCTCTCATCTTGGAGTCGGAAAATTCCCCAAGTTTCACGCAAATAATGGAAACCACCGGACTGGCACGAAGCACCGCCTCGCGGCTCCTCGCCAGCTTGGAGGACAACCACCTAATAGCCAAAAATGAAGAAAATTTGTACTGCGCCGGCCCCATGATCACGCGGTTCTCGCACTCAACTGGCCCGGAAGAGGACTTAATCGCGCAGTCCCAGGAAGCCATGGAGCTCTTGAGCCAGGAAACTAGGGAAGCGATTAACTTGGCAATCCTCGTGGGCGATGAAGTACAGCAGATCTCCCAGCTTGATAGCAAGTACCTGATGGGAAATGTGAACTGGGTGGGACTTTCAGTGCCCACCCATTGTTCCGCCGTGGGTAAAGCCTTTTTGGCTTTCGGAAATGCCGCGACCACGGGGAGGCTCAAAAAGCGCACTGCGAAGTCAATCACGAACAGGGCTGCCCTTGAAAGGGATCTTAAAAAGGTACGGGCACGTGGCTGGGCCCTCTCAGACTCGGAATTGGAAGTCGGTCTCACGGCGATTGGTGCGCCCATATTCGGTGCCGACGGCCATGTGGTGGCAGCTCTCAGCGTTTCCGGTCCCACCATGCGATTGAACAATGACCGGGTAGAGGTAATTGGCGCTCTCATTGCTCGACAAGGAATCCTAATTTCACAGCAACTCGGTTACGCAGGACAGCACAACACACTCAAGGAACACTCCACGTCAGATCGAAAGGTGGGCGCAGCATGACGCACGAAGAAATCCTGAAAGGCCTGTACGAAGAGGTTATGGTGGGGAACGGTCCCGCCGTCCTTGAGTTAACGAATCAGGGGCTGGCGGACGGGCTAGGCCCAGAACCGATCCTGTTTGAGGCACTGATCCCCTCCTTGGAAGAGGTGGGTGCGCGCTTCGAACGTGGCGACTATTTTGTTCCGGAAATGCTGATTGCTGGCCGCGCGATGAGTGGTGCCCTGGACATTTTGCGCCCCTTGCTCGCTGAAACTGGGGTGCAAACTGTGGGAACATTCCTCATGGGCACCGTCAAGGGGGACGTTCACGACATTGGTAAAAACCTGGTCAATATTATGTTAGAAGGGGCTGGTTTCCACGTAATTGATCTGGGTGTCCAAGTACCGCCAGAGAAATTTGTCGCCGCCATCGAAGAACATAAGCCCGATATTGTGGGCATGAGTGCGTTTCTCACCACCACAATGCCCATGTTCAAAGTCAATATCCACAACATCACAAAAGCGGGTCTGCGCGAACAAGTAATCGTTATGGTTGGTGGAGCGCCTGTTACCCGCGAGTATGCCGACGCGTGCGGAGCTGACGCCTACGCTGCAGATGCGGCTACGGCTGTTCGACTGGCAAAGAAACTTATTGCCGAACGACGCGCCCTAGCAAAGGTTTAATCTCTATGCCGAAGCTACTTCCCTTGATCGAACATGCGGTAAAAAAGCCAGTCTGGGACTGTCGGATGTGTGGGCAGTGCGTTCTCCATTCAACCGGTATGACTTGCCCCATGACTTGCCCGAAGACTCTGCGCAACGGTCCGTGTGGAGGGGTTCGACCTGATGGCAACTGCGAAGTCGTTCCCGAGATGCCATGTGTCTGGGTTAAGGCACATGACCGCAGTCAACATATGCCATTAATCCCCAAGAAATGGCGCGAGGAGTTCAATCATTTGCGGCCACCTGTAAACAACGCATTACAGGGTGACTCGTCGTGGATCAACCTAATTAATGGCAAGGACCGGCAGACTCCAGCCGGATGGGATCC
>DEZY01000179.1:11125-11375 GCA_002365735.1 Actinobacteria bacterium UBA3120 | reverse complement strand
CGCATGTTGCCTTTTAAGGGTTTGTATTGGTATGGCAATTGGCCGGTGGACACATTGCAGCGGCATATTTACCCTGTACCTGATTCCCGAAACCCTTTCCTTGGTGTTCACCTCACCGTGACCGTTAATGGGCGCGTCAAAATCGGGCCGACCGCAATACCCTCGCTCTGGCGTGAGGACTACGGAGTGGTCAGCGGATTCAACGCCCGCGAATTCGGAGGCGTGGCCCGCACATTCCCCCGCTTCCTCT
>DEZY01000179.1:646-11021 GCA_002365735.1 Actinobacteria bacterium UBA3120 | reverse complement strand
ACCTAAATATTCCCAAAAGCATCTGGTCAAACAAGCCCAACGACTCGCTCCCAGCGTCCAACCGAAAGACTTCACAGAAAAGGGTCGCCCGGGAGTACGAGCCCAACTACTTCATGTGCCAACAGGAAAATTAGAGATGGACTTTGTGGTGGAACCAGGCACGAAGTCAACGCATGTTCTTAATGCCGTCTCGCCCGCCTGGACAAGCTCACTGGCATTCGCCAAGTACGTTGTTTCTGGCATTGCCGGTTAATTCCCTGAAGTACATCAAAAAATCTCATAAATATCGTTTTTATGTCGCAATGTGATTGAGACGGGTGACTAACGCGAGGTAGGGTTGAGGTTACTGCTTTCCACTTCTCAAGTTAGAACGGTGAAATAGGGACATGATTCGCACGGTAATGGTCGTTGAAGACGACGACGCAATCCGAATGGTCCTTCGCACGAACCTCGAGGACGAGGGGTACCGGGTACTTGAGGCGGTGACCGCCGAGCAAGGGCTCGTGATCGTGCAAGACGAACAGCCTGACGTGGTGTTGGTGGACCTACGGCTGCCCGGGATTCATGGGCTGGATCTGGTTCGGTCCCTTCGTGCCACGAGTTCGGTACCCATTGTGATTGTGACCGCCCAAACTGATAGCCACGACGTTGTTGCTGGGCTTGAAGCCGGCGCTGACGACTACGTGACCAAGCCTTTCGTGGCCAAGGAGCTCATGGCTCGGATTCGGACCCAATTGCGCCGGGTGATCCAGGAAGACGACGCTACCGAGTCATTAGTCTGCGGTCCGATCGAACTTCGCATGGATACCGCTGAGGTTGTTCGCAATGGTGAAGTGATTCCAGTTTCGCGCATTGAGTTTTATGTCTTGGCCGAGTTGATCGGCGCGCAGGGCCGGGTTTTGAGTCGTGATCACCTGCTGCGCAAGGTGTGGGGGTACGGCAACGCGGGAGACGGCAGGGTTGTTGACAACCTGATTTACCGTTTGCGTAATAAAATCGAAGACGACTCGGCAAACCCCGAGCTGCTCCTGACCGTTCGGGGTTTTGGTTACCGAATGAAGGCTTAAATGCGTTTCGGCCTAAGAGCCCGAGTCGCGTTGGCATTTGGCTTGCTCTCGCTAGTGATCGCTGGCGCAGTTTCTGGGGCGACCTACTCCGTTGCTCGCTGGTATCTGCTTAATCAGCGCGAAGACTTTGCGATCACCCGCGCGGTGCTTGACTCACGTTCGGTCGCCGCTTCACTGGCGGCGGGGTCTACGCCTGTTGTCGCGCTCGAACAGGTTCCTTCCGTTGGTACGTCCCAGCCTATGGTTCAGGTGCAGGGGATTTGGTACACCTCAGGTGTGACGGTTCCGCCGGATGCTTTGCCAGCGTCGCTTTTATCGGTTGCAGCCAAAGATGGTGGCGCCCAGCAACGCACCACCATCGGCGACGAACAGTATTTACTCGTTGCGATCCAGCTCGACACCGGCATTTATGTTGAAGTATTCCCGCTGCGCGACCTTGACCTGGTGCTCACGATTGGTGGTTGGTTGCTCGTTGTTCAAACAGTTTTCGCGGGAATTATCGGCATCTTTATTGGGCGTTACACATTCGCACGCATTATTCGCCCGCTGCTTCGCTTGGGAGCTGGAGCTAGACGGATCTCAAGTGGTGAATTCTCAACACGTATTCCGCTTATGCGCGACCCAGATCTCGACCCGATTGCTGCTTCATTTAACGGCATGGCTGAGTCGGTTCAGTCCCGTATTAAGCGTGAACAACGTTTTAGTGCCAACGTGTCTCACGAGTTGCGTTCACCATTGACCGCTGTTGTTGGAACCGTTGAACTACTCGAACGCAATCTTCTTGACTTACCTGAGCGTGAGCAGCGTCTGATTGGGACTCTGCAAACTCAAACTGCGCGCATGTCGCAAATGCTGCTGGATTTGTTGGAAATAAGCCGGATCGGCAATGACGATCCATTGCTGAAAGAAACCGTCAGCGTCACGACTTTATGTCTAGATGCAATTCACGTGCGTGGCTTGCCAGAAGATTTAATTCACGTCGAGGACGATGGTGATCACTTGATCACAACTGACACCCGTCGCTTCGAGCGCATTGTGGGGAACTTGATCGACAATGCGAATCGGCACGGTCAGGGAGTAACCGCAATTCGTATTGCCAGGATTTCCGATTCAGACCCCGAGCACATTGTGGTTGCGGTCGAAGATGCCGGACCAGGGATCCCGGTGGATGAAGTGCCCAAGCTCTTTGAGCCTTTCACCCGGGGTGAAGATGCCAAGGAGACGTCCGGCGCAGGCCTTGGCCTAGCAATTGCGATCGAGCAGGCGCACCTTCTTGATGTGGAACTGCGGGTGGAAAGTGTTGATCCGCACGGTGCTCGCTTTGTCATGGAAATTCCGGTCGCGGTTGAACCGGAGGATGTCAATGAATAGGTGCTGGTTCAATCGAAATATTTCATTGCGGTGTATTGCGGCCTGGAGTGGAACGGCCGCCGTGTGTATCGCACTGGTTTCTTGTGGGGTGCCGACCCAAGATCTGGCAAAGCCCCTTGCCAGTGGGGTGATCGCGCCGCCGGCTTTGCCAGCAAGTCCAAGTCCAAGCCCAAGTCCCACTTCAACTGATTCTCAAAGCGTTGCGCCAAGCCCTACCGTGGTTTCTGATCCGGTGGAATTATGGTTCGCCGGGGACACTGGCTTGGTGCCGGTGCTCACGCCCGTTGATCCTGCCAACAGCGCGGAAGCAATTGTGGCCGGGCTCGTTGCTGGACCGCCCGAAGGCGAACAGTTGCGCACCGTGGCGGTAGACCCACTGACCGGCCTGCCCCTGGTTTCCGTCTTCCTTGATGAAACCGCAGAGACGGTCAACCCTGGCGATGTGAATATTGCGCTCTCACCTGAGTTCGCGGCCCTGCCACCCAATGAACAGGTGCTGGTACTGGGCCAGGTAGTGCTCAGCATTACCGGGGAAGGACTGGGCACGGTGGCATTTGTTGACCAAACCGGCTCGCCGGTCGCGGTTCCTCTGCCCGATGGCCGGTTGCTGGATCGTCCGGCCACGATTACGGACTACAGCTCGCTAATTGCTTGAACCGGGCTTGACCGGCTCAAGCGGCGAGGATTCGCCCCATGCCGGTGTAGGTCCGGCCCCACCAGGATCCTGAGATCGGGCTGACTCGGACGCTCTTGCCGGCACCAGGGGCATCGATCATTTTCCCGTTGCCAATGTAGATGCCCACGTGGTGGGCGCCTTGTTGGAAAAAGAACACGAGGTCACCCGGTTGGGCATTGCTTTTGTTGACCTTTGTGACCTGGCTGTACTGGGCTTTCGAATAATGGGGGAGCATCTTGCCCGTAATTTTCTGGTAGACATAGCGCACCAACCCGGAGCAATCGAAGGCATTCGGGCCGGAGTGGCCGGCTCGGTAGGGGTCCCCGATTTGTTTGCGGGCGAAATTTACAAGTTCGTCGCGCACAACCTGAACCTCGGCCTTTTTTCCGGCCACCCGGTTGGCCTTGGTCAGCCGGGTCGACTCATTTTTGGTCGCGGCCAGTGATCGCACCGTAAATTCGCCAGGTGCCGCAGCTCGGTCGGCGCCCTGCACAAGTTGTGCGGGCGCAGTGGCTTGGCTGGAGTAGGCGGCACTAGATGTCGTGGCGACCACGCCGATTGTGGTGACCAAGATGGTGGCCAGTCTGGCCATGCGGGAAAGGACCTGCCGGCGCGATCGGGCGCTCGGCTGGACATTCGGTGATGGGTACGACTCCGAACCCAGGGAAGCGGGCTCGGTATTCGGTTGGGAAAGCAATTGATCTCCTAGTCCCCCGACTCGGTGGCTTACCATCTGTGGGCGTGCTGTGGATGCAGCCCGAAAGTAAGTCTGTGGTTGATCTCAATTTGTTCCCAAATTCATCTCAGCCACAAGTTCAAGGTTGTGACGCTAGGCTGATTCGAAAGATAACGGAAGTGTAACGTTCGTTTATCGGACGTGGTTGCGACAGGTCTGTGACATAAGTCACCTACCCTCCCCTATGGAATTGATCGGTCAAAATCAGCATTGGATCAGCTGTTTTGGGGCCGCTTGGGTTGCGGTGCTTCTCGAATCAGATCGGATGCGTGGGTAGGCTGACGCCCGTGGATCGCCCAGCTGAAAATACCGCTTCCTCGCGGACCGTAGTCGCAAAAGGCATGATTTTTGTCGGTGCGGCCACCCTGCTGGGAAATGGAACCGCCTACTTACTCAGCATGGTCTCGGCCCGAATCCTGGACCCGGCCGATTTCGGGGCACTGGGCGCACTCCTGGGACTGCTCGTGATCATCGCGACCCTGGGGATTTCAACCCAAGCGTTGACCGCGAGGCGGGTTTCGACTGCATCGGCGTCCGAGCGCAAGGATGTCGAAGGCCAAGCAATCCGACTCTCCATTTTCGCGGCATTCGCAATTCTGATCGGGGCAGTAATCCTTTCCTGGCCAGTTAGCGTTATTTTCGCCATCCCGATCTTGGCCGTTTTTAGCGGAGTCGCTTCCCTGGGCTTCGTGGTGATCGGCTCTGCTGCCATGGGCATCGCCCAAGGGCGCGAGGAACACATCAAGCTGTCCATTGCGTTTATTGCCAACACCGCATGCAGGGCTTTTGGCGGAATTATTGGTGTAGTGGTTTTCCAGAGTGTTACCGGAGTGGGTTTCGGAGTCTTAATTGGTTGCGCGGTCGGTGCGGCTATCGCCTATCAACTCATTTCGCCGAAAACATTTAGCTCGAAACTTAAAGATGGAATTGGCATTGAGTTCGGCCACATTGCCCACGCATTAATAGTGCTGTTCACCCTGACAAATATTGACGTCCTACTCGCTCGAGTCTTTCTCACCGAAGACCTCTCCGGTGAATATTCCGTCGGCGTGCTCCTCGCCAAAATAGCTTTCTTCCTACCGAATGCCATCATCATTGTTCTTTTCCCAAAAATGAGCGGCGGAGATTCGCACCGCGCTCTCTACATTGCAACGGCGCTCACCGCGATGGTCGGTGTTGTAATCACACTCGCAAGCGTGTTCGCAGGAGACCTGATCATCAGTATTTTAGGTGGATCTCAATACACCGAGCTGGGTGGCGAGGCGTGGCTGTTCGCACTTGAAGGTTCAGCCTTCGCGCTCGTTCAAGTGCTTCTCTACGCCCGACTGGCAGCGCAAGACCGCCGGGCAGTCTTAGCGGTGTGGGGTGCGTTAGCGGTGCTCGCGGTAATCGTGGTCGGCTGGCGTCACAACAGCGTCGCGGAAATTGTCACAAGCGTTGTTGCCGTGTCCCTCGGCCTGACAGTTGTCGGTTTCATTCTCGACCGAAAGCAGGCCGCGAAAGTAGATCTACCGATTGAAGCCGCCGAATAGCGTGATTGGTCGCAGACTCAGATAGCGAGTGTGCCGCGCAGAATACTGTCGGCGCTGTGTGTGACATCTCCATCAAATTGCTCCAGGGAAATATCAACAATAGGGAAGGCCGTTAAATCAATTCCGGCCGGCAAAGGGAATTGACCCCCCTGCGTTGCGTCGAGCATTCCGACCGAAATCATGTTCGAGGAATCCGGTGCGAGTAGCCACACTTCGTAGAAGCCATTGGTTGCGGGCAGTCCAGATGCCTGGACGTTGAGCACTTCCCGCCCATCAATTTGTTGAACCGATGCCGCACCGGGCTCTTTCACATCTCGCAAAGGTTCCAGAGCCGCCTGGGCTACCAACGTTGAGCCTGAATCCACCGAGTCAGCTGAAATCATCGTGTAGGTGCCTAGTCCGCCAATGAGGACACCGACGCTTGCCGCGAGGGCAAACATGGCACGGCTTTTGCGACGAACGCGTGGTTGTACCGGTGCAGGAATGGCCCGAGGTGTAGTTCCCATCTCGGCTTCAATCCGATCCCAGATTTGCGCGGGTGGGGCAACCGGTCGATCCTGTGGACTAATTGCGCGCGCCGAAGCCGCGACCGCCGTGAGTTCGTCGAGTTCGCCTTGGCATAGCAGGCATCCGCGGACGTGCTCAATGTCGTCGGGTAAAGCACTCTCGCCGAGGGCGATCAGTGCAATGGTGTCAGGGTCAAGGTGTGACACTGGTCGCCTCCAATCGTGTTTTAAGTCGGTCAAGTGATCGACGAATATGGCTTTTTACGGTTCCCAAGGGCAGGTCGAGAACACTAGCAATCTGGATATGGGTGAGATCATTAAAAAAGGCAAGTTCCATAATTTTTTGTTGTGGGTCACCGAGCCGGCCCAGCTCGTCAGCCAACACCACCCGGTCCACGATCGTGTCGATCGAGAGCGTGTCAACCTGGTGAATCGGCTCCGAGCCGTCAGACTCGATGGCTTGGGTTGAGGCGATCTCGACGCGGGCCTTGGCCGAGTAGAAGTCGGCGATTTTGCGACGACAAATCCCTAAAAGCCACGCGGGTAATGCGCCTGCATTTGGATCAAATCCGGCGCGCCCCTTCCAAGCAGAGATAAAGACCGACTGGGTGACGTCTGCTGCATCGTCAGGGTTTCGGATTGATCGAAGTGCAATTGTGTACACCAAACTGGACCAACGCTCGTACATATCTCGGACGGCGCTTTCATCACCGCCGGCGAACCGCTCGGTCAGCTCGAGATCTGCTGTCTCTTTCACGCTGAGAACCTGCGTTGCCCGCGCGCGACCCGTCGATACGTCATTGGCTGAAGTGTGCATCACATTTACGATTCTGTCGAATCCGTGGGGGCACTATTCGAGGAAGAATCTGGCTCTGCACTCACAATAATGTTGGCCTCGTAGCCCACGCCTGGCTCGTAGTAGCCAATGCAGGAAATCAGAGTCAAGGTTTCCGCGCCGTCCTCTCGAAAGAGTTCCCGAAAGGGGAGTTTGGACTTCTTGATGCTCTCAACGCCCGTGACTTGATAAGTGATGCGGTTCCCGACCTCATTTGCTACCACTATCGGGTCTCCCACCTCCAAGCTTTCCAGTGAGTAGAAAGCCCCGATCCCGAAATTGCGTCCATCGCGGTGACCGACAATCACACTGGAACCAACGCCGGTGCCTGGGGTTGCGCCGAACCGGTACCACCCCACCTGTGAAATGTCTTCCGGGATCTCCACCTGTCGGTCTTGGTCAACACCAACGGGGATCACTTTTGAGCGAACATCAATTGCCGGGATCTCAAGCCCAATGGGTGCGGAGCCGAGTACTGCTTGTTCCTTAGGAACGACTTCACCGATCCGAGTCGGCGTGGACCCATCTGGTGTACTGACACTCTCTTGAGTTGTATCGGTGCGGGAGGCTCCTGCCGGGTCAATCTGGGTCGAATCTTGGTTACTTGGTGAACCAAGCCCCGCCACCACGAACCAGATCGCGGAGCTGATCAGCAGGAGGACGCTGACTCCCAGCACAATCTGAGCGGGGCGGGGCTTGGTTTTCATCATCTAGCTATTGATGTGAGCCGTTGAGTTACGCGCGGCTGCGGTTCAAGCGAACTGCAGCACCGGCAACACCGGCTGCAGCGACGGTCATGAGACCGGCTGCAAGTAAGGCCGAGTTTGTTCCGCTACCGGAAGCAGCACCGCCACCTGCGGGAACGCCACCGGGCATTCCGTCAAGGCCGTCAATTGTCTGAACGGCCAGGGCAAGATCGCCAGCTTCTGCTGAACCCCACGCGTACACAATTGTGTTGGTGCCTTCGCTCAGATCAAGATCTGCTGGCCCAATTGCGACCGTGTCGGTTCCGGCCAGGACAACGTCAGCGGTGTACGTACCGGCTGGTACCTCAACGATTGCCTCGTCTGGGTTCACCAAGTTGGATGCGATTACGTTGCCATCTGCGCGGATATCGACCTCTGGTGCCGCTGCGATGTGACGGACGGTCAAACGAGCGTCTCCGGCCATCACTTCACTGATGTCGTTGACGTAGACGTTCAAGGCCGGGCTTCCGCTTGCGTCGAGGTTTGCGGTAACGGTTGCATTGGCACCTGCTGGCACTTCAACTCCCATTGCCGAAAGGACCGCGTCGCTATCTGCTGGGGTTGAACCATCGGCATATACGCCTAGGTCGTAACTTCCGGCGGGGACAACCAAGGTCTCGAGCGATCCTGGGGTGAAGTCGTCAATCAGCAGTGAATCACCGGCGTAGACGTCAACGACGTCAGCACCCAAGCCTGCGGGAATTGCGTGCAGGACTGAGACGGTGGCGTCATCTGCTGCCATTGCAGGGGCTGCGAACAGGCCTGCGGGGACGATCATGGCTCCGGCAACGATCGCCGAGGCGCGTAGCCGGTTCTTGGTACGAGAGGTTTTCATCGCTTCTCCTTATTATTGGGACGGTTCACGATTGGGGTTTTTCCGATCGCTACCCCCTTTACCGGGCAAAGAGCCACTTTGGATGCAGTATCTAAAAACTTTTTTTGGGCGTCCTCTAGGGTTAATCCGCTCACACACCAGGCGAGGTGGCAGAGCGGCCGAATGCAGGCGCCTTGAAAGCGCCCGAGGGGAAACTCTCCGGGGGTTCAAATCCCTCCCTCGCCGCACACGTGAAGGTCCCGGGACGGGAAATGGTTTGGTTCCGGGGACCTTCGCACTTGCGGGACCATCGCTTTTTACAGATTTTCGCAAGATACGCTCGGGCGCATGCTCAGGCTCGCCTTCTTGATCGTGATCGATATTGTGATTGTTGCCGGTATATCTATTGGCGTTGGAGCAACGGCACCGCGCTGGCGCGGGAAATGGCTCACCCGAGATTTTGGACCGCTGCACCTCGCTCCGTGGGAGACCCCACAATTCTTTAGGGCCATGAAAACGCACAAACTGGCAAAATCATTGCCTGAACTTGGGGCAGCTTTCGGTGGCGCAGCCAAGGATCAATTACCCAGTCGCGATGTCGCGCACATAGATTTATATTTAATTGAATTGCGCAGAGCCGAATGGGTCCACTGGATCTCGCTCTTTAGCTGGATCCCGATCGCATTTTTCAACCCGTGGTACTTGACCGTGGTCTTCGTCGCGATTCAGATTTGTGGCAACACGTCTTTTCTGCTGATCTTGCGGCACAACCGTCAGAGATTGTTGGCAATTAGAGCGCGGATCACATAACGGGTTTAGATCGTCGAAGTGTCGATCACGAATCGGTATTTCACGTCGCTGTTCACCACGCGTTCCCAGGCAGTATCAATGTCCTTGGCGTCGATCACCTCAACGTCGGATCCAAATCCGTGCTCGGCGCAGAAGTCGAGCATCTCTTGGGTTTCCTGGATCCCGCCAATATTTGACCCGGCCAAGCTTCTCCTGGCTCCGGTCAATGAGAAAGTGCGTACAGACAGGGCGTCCAGTGGGAGCCCCACCATGACCATGGCGCCATCGAGGGTGAGTAGCGACAAGTATCGGTCAACATCCAAATTAGCCGAGACCGTATTAATGATCAGATCGAACGAGTATCGCGCGCTTTTCATGGCTTCTTTGTCCGTCGACAATAGGAAGTGGTCTGCGCCGAGCCGCAACGCATCTGCTTCTTTGTGGGGTGAGTGGCTAATCAGTGTTACTTCAGCACCCATTGCGTGCGCGATTTTGACCCCCATGTGCCCGAGTCCCCCAAGGCCAACAATTCCCACGCGAACTCCTGGCCCGGCTCCCCATTTGCGCAATGGGGAGTACAGCGTGATGCCGGCACACATCAGTGGAGCGGCAACATCAAGCCCCAAGGCCGCAGGAATAGTGAGTCCGTAATGTTCATCTACAACTATCGCAGTTGAGTAACCGCCATAAGTGGGTGTTTCTTGATCTGCTTCGCGGCCGTTGTAGGTAACGCTCACATGACCCTGGCAATATTGCTCAAGACCTGCCTTGCAGTTTTCACATTCTCGGCATGAGTCGACAAAGCAACCAACACCGGCGTGATCGCCGACCGTGAATTTTGTGACAGCAGAGCCAACTTCGGTGACAACTCCGGCGATTTCGTGACCCGGCACCATGGGGAAGATTGCTTGACCCCATTCTTCACGTGCTTGGTGGATGTCTGTGTGGCAAATCCCAGAAAATTTTATGTCGATCAAAATATCGTGGGGTCGCAGATCGCGACGTTCAATAGTGGTGGGTTCTAGTGGTGCACCGGCACTTGCTGCGGCGTAAGCAGAAACCTTCACGGGACTCCTTAGTTCTGTGGCAGTTGCCACACTCGAGCACCGCCAACCAGCGCGGCAGTATTGGGCACAATAACAACGTCGTCACCAAGTCTCGCGATCGCACTGGACGTGAGTGCACGGGCATTTCCACCACCGAGGTACACGCGGTCCCACAGGAACACTGGACGTAAGACATCGACAGCGCGAGCAACCCTTCGCGACCAGAGCGCATCTCCTAGTCGCCTTCGCTCATGCTC
>DEZY01000179.1:0-355 GCA_002365735.1 Actinobacteria bacterium UBA3120 | reverse complement strand
AGGGTTAACACAAGTTCAAGCCCTGCCCCGGCAATAACGCCAGCACCATGAATCTCTGCATCGTTGAGAACAATTGTCGGCATGTTCCACGCTTTGGTTAAGGTAGTGCGGGCATCAAAGTTTTCCCACTCCTTTACGAGTTCGGGAACAATTTTCGAACGAGGCCCGGATCGCGTGATGTAGTGCGGGGTTGTAATTACCACCCCGTGACGAATCATTCCTGGCAGTCCGACGGTTGCTCGCTGCGCAGTGGGCAATTGGTGTGCTAAATCGAGCAGGGTTGAAATGAATAAATCGGTGCTCAGGGGATACGGGGTCGGTACTCGAATCGGCGCACTCCGCATTGTTCCGGCCT
>DEZY01000045.1:24326-24710 GCA_002365735.1 Actinobacteria bacterium UBA3120 | reverse complement strand
GGCGGCCCGGGCACACTGAAGCATCAGTTGATCTCACCACTTTGGCTGGGTTAACCGGAGCAGGGGCTTTATGCGAATTGGTTAATGATGACGGCACCATGATGCGGGCGCCTCGGTGCCGCGAATTTGCCGATGAACACGGGCTCCTGCTGATTTCCATTGCTGACCTAATCAAATATCGACGCCAGCACGAATCGCAAGTGACGAAGGTCGCTGAGGTGGCCCTCCCGACAGAACATGGTGATTTCCGAGCCGTTGGATACCGCAGTGAGATTGATGGGACCGAGCATGTCGCTTTGATGTGTGGCGAAATCGGTAACGGTGAAGATGTTTTGGTGCGAGTTCACTCTGAATGTTTAACAGGTGACGTATTCGGTTCGCTTC
>DEZY01000045.1:20977-24227 GCA_002365735.1 Actinobacteria bacterium UBA3120 | reverse complement strand
GGTGACGTATTCGGTTCGCTTCGGTGTGACTGTGGGCCGCAGCTTCACACTGCGATGTCTCGCGTCGCGCAGGAGGGTCGCGGGGTGGTCCTGTATGTCAAAGGCCACGAGGGTCGCGGGATCGGCCTCTTAGACAAAATGCGCGCATATGAATTACAAGAGCGTGGGCTAGACACAGTTGATGCGAACCTCTCACTGGGGCTTCCATCCGACGCGCGGGATTACGGAACAGGTGCGCAAATCCTTTCCGACCTCGGCATTAAAAGCATGCGACTGTTGACCAATAACCCGACAAAACGTGCCGGGCTTGAAGGCTATGGCCTCACCATCATTGAAAGAGTGCCGTTAGTGGTGGAGGAAAATTCCCACAACTCGGTGTACATGTCGACAAAAGTTGCCCGGATGGGTCATGAGCTTTAATGGCAGGTGGTTCTGAATTCGATGGGATTCCGACTGGAAGCGAATACGACTGGTACCAGCGCGCCTCCAAACTCTTAGAGAGCGGCGACAGCGCCGCTGCGTCGATCCTTTTTGAGCGTTTACGCGGAATCAACTCAAGCCCCAGCGTTCTAGAAGGGTTGGGGAGGGCGCTTTTTGATGCGAAGCGTTATGGTGAAGCTGAGGTGGTGCTGGATGAGTTGGTACAGAGCGCTCCCGATAATGATTATGCCCATTTTGCATTGGGACTCTCACTGTGGCGCCAGCAAAAGTTCGTTCCGGCACGTGATCATCTGGCCATGGCATTCGTCATGAAACCCCAGCGTTCCGAGTACGGCTCGGCTTTGTCTCAGGTGAAATCAACTTTGCGTCATCGCACTGAACAGGGCATGCCACTTGAGGGGCCCATCGTGCGCCAGGGCGAGTTGTGAGCTCGGTGAGTCGACTTTTTCAGCAATTTGATGCGGTCTATTTTGACTTGGATGGAGTCCTCTATCGAGGTTTAGCCGCCGTCAGTGGCGCGGCAGAAACCGTCTCGGAGTTAGTGCGTGGTGGTTGCGCGGTCGCCTATGTAACCAATAACGCTTCGCGGACGCCAGGTGAGGTCGCTGCGCATTTAGATGAGCTCGGCATTCCGGCTGAGGCCAGTGAAGTGGTCACATCCTCCCAAGTTGCGGTCCAAATTTTGTGCGAGCATGCCCCGGCGGGCAGTCGGGTCTTCGTGGTTGGCGGTGCAGGGGTGGAGCAAGCGTTACTTGATGCGGGATTCATTGCGAGCCGAGATCCCCGGGACTGCGTTGCTGTGGTTCAGGGGTTTGGTCCGCTGGTTTCCTGGCAGGATTTGGCTCAAGCTTCATATTTAATTCAAGGTGGCGCAATCTGGATTGCAACGAATCTTGACAGCACTTTTCCGACCCAAATTGGGATCGCTCCGGGTAACGGTTCCTTTGTTGCAGCTGTGCGCAATGCGGTCGGTCGTGAACCCGATGGAGTGGGCGGTAAGCCTGATAGATCCATGATGGATAGGGCCATGGCTGTTGTTCCGGCGAAGGCCCCGTTGCTGGTAGGGGATCGCTACGACACTGATGTTGCCGCCGGTATCTCCGTTGGGATTCCCACCATGTTGGTGCTTTCTGGAGTCAGCGCACCGGCAGATGTGTGGGCCTCGAAGATCCGGGCGGACTATCTGGGTGAGAGCGTGCGGGATTTGATCACCGAATATGTGGGCCCCCAGGAAAGGTCGGACGGCTATTCCTGCGGCGAGGCGAAAGCCGTGTATAAGGTCGCGGAGTCGGTTGTACACGCAACGGGAGGTACTCGGCTGGAGCGGTTACGGGCTGCCGATAGCCTAAAGTGGAGTCTGGTGGAACAAGTAGGCGTGGATTCGTTCGCGGAAGGGCGAATTTCACTTGATCTCGGTGAGTAGTGACCGGTTGTGGTCACCTAAATTGGCAAAGGAAGAAACTGATGTTTGACTCCGTACCAAACCTGGCAACTGTGCGTAACTATCTAGAGATGGCAACTGGGCTTACCGAAGCCACTGCATCAAAAGCCATGGAGGTGGCCGGCTCGCTCATCGCACAAGGCGTGTCAATGGGCACAAAACAGCCGGTCGATGTCGCATCAAGTGTGGTACAGGCGGCCGATGACCTGATGGCTCAAAGCAAGACAAATCGTGATCTATTGGTTGGGTTGATTCGCACAGAGGTGGACAAGGCAATTGGCCGGGTTGGTTTCGTTCGTGAAGATGAGCTTGCGGCTCTGCGTGCGCGGGTAGAAAAAGTGGAAGCTGATTGTGCGGCGGCCGGTGCTGACGAATCCAAGGGGCATGCTTCAGCGCCAGTCGAGTCGGAATCTCCCGTGAAGAAAAAGAAGAAGGTGGTGATTGAGCATGAATCCTAATCAATCCCTGTCACATGAACCGGTGGACGAGACAGTTGTTTTTGAGGTCGAGTCTGATCCAGATGACATTTTGCTGCTAGACGAAGCCATTGATTCGGAACTGGTCCTTCCTGTGTGGGAAGCAACGGGAAATGTTGAGATCGACTCTGCTTTGGAGAAGATTCAGACCATTGACCTGGAGGATATTCATTCCCATCATGGGATTTTGACAGATGTACATGACCGGCTCCAAGACATCATGGTTAATTTAGAACGTTAAATCAAAGCCAGTTAACCAAGAATTTACGATGGGAATCAATCGATGCGCAGGTTAGATGCGGAATTGGTTTCGCGTGGCTTGGCTCGTTCACGGGGTGAAGCGCAGGTTGCGATTGAAGAACATCGCGTCAAAATTGATGGAATGCTTGCTCGCAAGGCCGCAACCGGAGTCAGCCCGCAGTCAAACCTGATTGTTGAAGGTGCGGGGGACTCGTATGTCTCACGCGGGGCACATAAGTTACTCGGTGTGCTCGAGGCTCTCCCCGTCTCGTTTAGCGGGCGTTTTGTCCTTGATGCGGGGGCGTCAACCGGTGGGTTCACGGAGGTGGCACTCAAAGCAGGTGCGGCCGGCGTGCTAGCGGTTGACGTTGGATACGGCCAGATTGCGTGGTCACTGCGTACTGATTCCAGGGTGCACGTCATGGAGCGTCAAAATGTTCGCCATTTGGAAGCAGATCAATTGCCTTTCATCCCGCAGGTGGTTGTGGCAGATCTGTCCTTTATTTCCTTGACGACAGTTGTGCCCACCCTCAGTGCGCTGATTGACCCTGCGGGGGAAATGCTGTTAATGGTTAAGCCGCAATTTGAGTCAGGGCGCGAGGCCGTGCGGGCATCCCATGGAGTTGTGCGCGAACCAGAGGTCCGCAAAGCC
>DEZY01000045.1:2242-20857 GCA_002365735.1 Actinobacteria bacterium UBA3120 | reverse complement strand
GCGGGTCGCGCAAGCCGGTATCGCGGCGGGGTGGCAAGTAGCAGGTGTTGCCGCAAGTCCATTACCCGGACCCAAGGGAAACGTGGAGTATTTCCTCTGGCTGGCACACAAGCATGAAGTGCAGGCTATGCAGCAAGCCACGGATACGGCAGACTTGGTGGACATGATCGACACCGCGATAAAGGAGGGCCCCGCGTGAGCAGTGCAATGGGCGCTCCGTCCCGCGTGCACGTGATCGCCAATAGCCAGTCCACGCAGGCCCTGCGAATTGCAGACTCAGTGGATGCGGGCTTGAGGGGCCATGGAATTGAGACTAGCCGGGAGTCTGATCAGTCTGAAAAGGCGTCCTTTGGAACCCGCGAGTTAGCCGGTGAACCTGAACTGTCGTCAACTGACCTTATTCTGGCCATTGGTGGAGACGGCACTATGTTGCGTGCAGCCGAAGTGGGAAGAGATTCGGGGGCGGCAATCCTGGGAGTGAACTTGGGTCACGTGGGCTTCCTCGCCGAAGCCGAGGAAGAAGACGTTCAGTCGGTAATTGACGCTATTGCGGGTGGCCGGTGGAGCGTCGAGGAGCGCTTAGCACTCGATGTGATCGTTTCCCAAGGATCACAGGTGGTAGATCGCACTTGGGCACTCAATGAAGTGAGTGTGGAAAAGCACGCTCGGGAAAAAATGATCAGTGTTCTTGCCCATGTTGATGGTCATCCATTGAGTCGGTGGGGCTGCGATGGGGTTATCTGTGCGACCCCCACTGGTTCTACCGCCTACGCGTTCTCTGCCGGTGGACCGATTGTGTGGCCTGAAGTGAGTGCACTGTTATTGCTACCCATCAGCGCGCATTCACTTTTCGCCCGCCCGTGCGTGATCGCACCGACGAGTGTGATTCGACTGGAACCTTCGCCTGAGGCGGATGCAGTCATGTGGGCGGATGGCAGACGTATGATCGCGATGCCAGCGGGCTCCATTGTTGAAGTGCGCGCAAATGATCAGCCGGTTCGTTTTGCCCGACTGGTTACATCACCTTTTACTGATCGACTAGTGGCGAAATTCCAGCTGCCTGTCGAGGGTTGGCGCGGAGTGGGCAAATGAGATTGCACTTGGCGAGCGAGTAGGCGATGCTCGAGTCGTTAACTATCTCCGACCTTGGAATCATTTCTGCGGCATCCATTGAGCTCGACCCTGGCCTGACCGTTCTCACTGGTGAAACGGGCGCAGGAAAATCCATGATTCTGCAAAGCATCGGTCTGATCATGGGTAATCGTGCAAGTGCGGAATTGGTGCTGGAGTCTGCAGAACGTGCTCGCGTGGATTGTGAAGTCAGGTTTAGTGGGGCCGATGGTGGTGCGGTGCTTACGTTGGTTGAGCAAGGCGGTGGCGAATGTGAAGAAATTGTGGGAACTGCTGATTTCTCGCTCCTGATCTCTCGTGAAATCAGTCAAAGCGGCCGGGGGAAAGTTTTTCTCGGCGGGAGGCCGGTGGCTGCGAGTGTTTTGCGTGAGGTGAGCGAAAACCTGATTGCCTTGCACGGACAATCCGATCAGGTGCTGCTGCGCGATTTTGGTAAGCAGCTCGAACTCCTTGACCGCGCAGGTGGTGAGCCGCTGGCCAGCGTCAAAACTCGGTATCAGATGGCACTGCGCGACTACCGGCGATTACGTAAAGAGCAAGACCAGCTTCTGGCGAGTGAGAGTGACCAGCAAGCGCGGATTTTCGTGTTGGAGCAAGGTATTAAAGAAATTTCCGAATTGTCACTGGCCGAGGGTGAAGATGCGCAGGCCGCGCAAAAGATTTCGGTCATGCGAAATGTGGATGACCTTAATGGAGCGGTTGGCCGGGTACGTGAATTGCTCACTGGTATGAGTATTTCTGGACAGGAGTCGCGTGCTGCTTCGGTGTTGGACCAAATGGGGGAGGCGTCCAAGTCGCTCGAGCATGCGGGCGAACTAGATACAGAGGTGAGTGCCCACCTTGGCCGAATGGTGTCACTTATCACCGAGATATCCGATCTTGACTCAGATTTGGGCCACTACCTAGCCGCTCTGGGTTCTGACCCCCAAGAGCTGGCGGATCTGGAAACTCGGGTGTCGCAGTTATCGGCGATCAAGAAAAAGTATGGTCCTTCCCTGGTTGAAGTTTTGGATTGGAATGTGCAGGCCGAACTCGAGTTGGCGAGCATCCTTGCCCGTGACTCCCGCCTCGAAGAGCTTGACAAGGCGATCTCGGCGGCACTAAAAGTTGCGACCGAGCGGGTGGAAGAGTTAACCCAGGTACGGGTCACCACGGCCGGGCACCTTCAAGTCATCATTGAGGCGGAACTGGGTGGGCTTGCCATGCCTTTCGCTCGAATGCGGATTGAACTGGCGGTGGAAGAAGATCCGCAGCTGTGGAGTCGCAGTGGGCGGGATCGGGCAACATTCATGCTGGCGGCCCACGAGGGAGCCAAATTCTTGCCGTTGTCTCGAACGGCATCGGGCGGGGAACTCAGCCGGGTGATGCTCGCAATCGAGGTTGCCCTGGCTGGTGAAGATCCTGTTCCCACCATGATTTTTGATGAAGTAGACGCAGGCATCGGGGGCGGGGTTGCCGTTGAAGTGGGCCGCAGGCTCGCCGCGCTGGCGAAACACACCCAAGTAATCGTTGTGACCCACCTGCCCCAAGTGGCGGCATTCGCCGATCGACATTTGGTCGTGGAGAAAGTAGCTCGGTCCGACTCGGTGGAAACAAGCATTGCGTGGGTCCAGGGGGAGGAACGGGTCCGAGAAATCACCCGGATGCTGTCGGGCCTACCGGACTCTGAACATGGTGGTGCGCATGCACTTGAGTTACTTGAACTTGGCTCAAAAGGTTAACTTGGGTGCACCGAAAAGTGACTAGATCTGGGTCTTCCCTGCGAGTCGTGGGGGTGCAGGATTAGACACTGATAGGCTTCGCTCCCGTGGAGAAAACTGGGACCAAGCACATATTCGTCACCGGGGGTGTCGCCTCCTCACTTGGTAAGGGACTTACGGCTTCTTCATTGGGCAACCTGCTTACTTCTCGGGGTTTGCGCGTGACAATGCAAAAGCTTGATCCCTACCTCAACGTCGACCCAGGAACCATGAATCCATTTCAGCACGGTGAGGTTTTCGTGACTGATGACGGGGCTGAAACCGATCTTGATATCGGGCACTACGAACGTTTCCTTGATACTAATTTGCATGGCTCGGCGAACGTGACAACCGGGCAGGTGTATTCGACGGTGATTGCAAAGGAACGGCGGGGAGAGTACCTGGGCGACACTGTGCAGGTCATTCCGCACATCACTAATGAAATTAAGTCGCGCATCCGCAGAATGGCTGGGCCAAACGTTGATGTCGTGATCACCGAAGTCGGTGGCACAGTTGGAGACATTGAAAGCCTGCCATTTCTTGAGTCTGCGCGTCAGATTCGCCACGAAGTTGGTCGAGACAATGTTTTCTTCCTACATGTTTCGCTCTTGCCCTATATCGGACCATCGGGCGAGTTGAAAACAAAGCCGACCCAGCATTCAGTCGCAGCGTTGCGTAATATTGGAATCCAACCAGATGCGATTGTCTTGCGAGCGGATCGTCCAGTTCCAGACTCGATCAAACAAAAAATTTCTATGATGTGCGATGTTGATGTCGAAGCGGTTGTGGCGGCGGTTGATGCACTGAGTATTTATGACATTCCAAAAGTGTTGCATTCTGAAGGTCTGGATGCATACGTTGTACGCAGACTCGACTTACCCTTCCGCGACGTAAACTGGGATCAATGGGATGAGCTGCTTGAACGGGTTCATCACCCCAAGCATGTAGTCACAGTTGGCTTAGTGGGTAAATATATTGACCTACCCGACGCATATCTTTCGGTAACCGAAGCGTTACGAGCCGGCGGTTTTCACAATAATTGCCGTGTCAATATCCGCTGGGTATCCAGTGATGATTGCGCAACCCAAGAAGGCGCCGCTAAGAACCTGTCAGATCTTGACGCAATTTGTGTTCCGGGGGGATTCGGTGTTCGTGGGATCGAGGGAAAGTTGGGAGCATTAACTTATGCGCGCGAGAACATGATCCCGACACTGGGTCTTTGTCTTGGCCTGCAATGCATGGTTATCGAATATGCCCGAACAATTTCAGGTCTGGAGAATGCGAACTCGGTCGAGTTTGATGAGTCGACGCCGCACCCGGTTGTTGCGACAATGGCGGACCAGCGGGATGTGGTGTCCGGTGAACGCGACATGGGTGGGACTATGCGATTGGGGCTGTACCCGGCCAAACTCACCGAAGGATCTGTCGCCTATCGGGTCTATGGACAGCCGTACATTGAGGAACGTCACCGCCACCGTTTTGAGGTATCAAACGAGTATCGCGAGCAGCTCTCTGAGTCTGGGTTGACTTTTTCGGGCACTTCGCCGGATGGACGCCTTGTTGAATTCGTAGAGCTGCCCGCGAGCGTCCACCCGTACTACATCGGCACCCAAGCCCACCCGGAATTGCGTTCGCGACCAACGCACGCGCACCCACTTTTTAGTGGCCTAATTGAAGCTGCGATTGCTCGCTCACATGCATCGCAACAGGATCTTTCAACAGCGGACGCTTAGGTCCCTGGCGGGTGTCCGAACCGTGGCTTGGACAGGTGGCAGACAGCCTTGATCCGGCGGAACTGCTCGCGCACGAAACCGTCCATGTGGGCGGGAAGTGGCGAGTGGACGTGGAAACTATAGAGATTGCCGGTCAACGTGTGACGCGCGATATTCTGATTCACCCTGGGGCGGTTGCGGTGCTTGTGCTCAATGAACGCGATGAAGTGTTGCTTATTCGTCAATACCGGCAGCCACTGGGGATGTTTCTTTTTGAGACCCCCGCGGGTTTGCTTGATGTCCCCGATGAAAATCCTCTGGCTGCCGCGCAGCGCGAATTGGCCGAGGAAGCGGGAGTGGTCGCAGCACGGTGGGACACTCTGGTTGATTTTTATAACTCTCCGGGTGGATCAAGTGAAGCGATTCGGATCTATTTGGCGAGAGAAATCTCCGGGCTCCCGAGCGGGCGCATAGTGACGGGAGAAGCGGAAGAGATTGACCTGCCTGTTGCGTGGGTGCCACTGCCACACGCGGTGGATTTAGTGTTGAGTGGGGCGCTGGGAAACCCGACGGCGGTACTGGGAATCTTGGCAGCGTGGGCGTGGCGGTCCAGCCCCGGGTGCGAGTTGCGTGGGGCTAAAGCGCCATGGGGGGCTCGCGAGGGGCTGAAAACTCAGGGCAGATTGCCGGCCGTGTAGGTTGATGGCACTGATTGTTATGAGAAGCAGAGGTTATTGTGCGCGTTGGAATCCCGAAAGAAATTAAGAACCACGAGTACCGGGTGGCAGCGACCCCGGCGGGTGTTCATGAACTGGTGACAAATGGCCATGAAGTTGTTATTGAGGCCGGTGCCGGCGTCGGTTCGTCAATTCCGGACTCCGAGTTTGTCGCCGCCGGCGCCCAGATGCTGGCCACGGCAGAAGCGGTGTGGGAAAGCGCCGACATGATCCTGAAAGTGAAAGAACCCATCGCGGCGGAGTACGACCGTATGCGCGAGGGGCAAGTTATTTTCACCTATTTGCATCTTGCCGCATCACAAGAGTGTACGGATGCACTTGTGAAATCTGGCGCAACGGCGATCGCCTACGAGACAGTCGAATTGACCGACGGTTCGCTCCCGCTCCTAGCCCCGATGTCTGAAGTCGCTGGACGGTTGGCGCCCCAGGTGGGAGCACACTCACTTATGCGTGCGCATGGTGGCCGCGGGGTCCTGATGGGCGGAGTGTCCGGTGTTTACGCGGCCAAAGTGGTTGTGCTTGGTGCTGGTGTTGCCGGCATGAACTCCGCTGCGATTGCGTTAGGGATGCAGGCGGAAGTTCTTCTTCTCGACAAAAATGTCGCGCGATTACGCCAGGTAGATGCAATTTACCAAGGGCACATGCAAACCGTGGCGTCGAATTCATTTGAAATTGAGCAAGCCGTGCTTGATGCGGACTTGGTGATTGGTGCGGTACTTGTTCCGGGAACAAAAGCTCCCAAATTGATTTCCAATGAGCTTGTGTCTCGCATGAAGCCGGGTTCAGTGTTGGTTGATATCGCAGTTGACCAGGGAGGGTGCTTTGAAGACTCTCGACCAACCACACATGCGGAGCCGACCTATCAAGTACACGAATCCGTGTTTTACTGTGTGGCAAATATGCCAGGGGCGGTCCCGCACACTTCGACATATGCGCTGACCAACGTCACCCTCCCGTACGCGGTGGCACTGGCCAATAAAGGTTGGAAGAAAGCTTTGTCAGATGATCGGGCTCTGGCGCTCGGGCTAAATGTTCACAACCACCAGGTGACATATGCGGCCGTCGCTGAGTCTTGGTCATACCCATTGATGGAGCTAGCAGAGGCACTCGCCTGAAGTTAGATCTAGCAATTCGTGGATACCTCGATCACATCAGTATTGAGCGAGGTCTTTCCGGCAACACTGTGAGTGCGTACTCCCGTGATCTAGGCCGCTATCAGCACTGGTGTACGAACATCGGGCTCATTGAGATCGATCAAATTACCACCAATGCCATCAGCGACTTTGCAACTTCACTGGCAGACCGGCTCAGTGCGTCAAGTGCAGCTCGAATTGTGGTCTCGGTCCGTGGGTTCCATAAATTCTGCGTGGCCGAAGACTGGACCGCTATCAATCCGGCTGTAGACGTTCACCCCACATCGGTACCGCGCCGGTTACCCAAAGCAATGCCCTACGAGTCCGTAGTCTCGTTAATCGATGCTACGGATTTGAGTGATCTTCCCCAGCGTGACCGAGCAATCATGGAATTGCTTTACGGCACAGGAATGCGGATTTCTGAGCTGACCAATTTGAGTATTGATGACATTGATGCTGGTTCGGGGACGGTGATTGTTACGGGGAAGGGGAATAAGCAGCGGCTGATCCCGGTCGGCACATTTGCATTGCGGGCAATTGATGAGTACCAACGAGGTGAGCGCAGTCAACAAGTAGGGAAAGGACCGGGGACCCATAAACTTTTCCTGAATCGACGGGGAAAACCACTTTCGCGTCAAAGCGCTTGGGAGTGTGTGAGCCAGGCTGCCGGCCGGGCTGAAATCCTAGGAGTGAGCCCGCACAGCCTTCGGCACAGCTATGCAACCCACCTGCTTGAGCGTGGCGCTGATGTTCGCACGGTGCAGGAACTGCTGGGGCACGCCTCGGTCACAACGACCCAGGTGTACACGCTGGTAACGGTGGAGACCCTCCGGGAAATCTATGCGTCATCCCACCCGCGGGCGACTTAGCCACCATTCGCTGGTTGACCCTGCCAATCGGGGGATTAAACCTCGGGACACAGTAGGCTTGAGACCATCATGAGCGAGGAATCCATAGACCCGAAATTGGCGGTCATCCCAGAGCCCCCTGTGTTAGAAAAACATGGGCCGGCCCGGGTGATTTCAATGGTCAATCAAAAAGGCGGCGTTGGGAAAACGACCTCTACAGTGTCACTAGGTGCAGCGCTTGCCGGTTACGGGCGCAAAGTGCTGCTCGTAGACTTCGACCCGCAGGGTGCGCTGTCGGTTGCACTTGGCATAAATCCCAATGAAATAGATCTGTCGATCTACAATCTTTTAACCCAGAGCGACTGTCATATTGGGGACGTGATTGTGAGTACCCGTGTTCCTGGACTGGATCTGGTCCCCAGCAACATTGATCTTTCCGCCGCCGAAGTTCAATTGGTGAGTGAAGTGGGCCGCGAATATGCGTTGCAAAGGGTGTTGGCGCCGATCATTGAGGACTACGACATCGTTCTCATTGATTGCCAGCCATCGCTTGGATTGCTCACTTTGAACGCACTTACTGCGAGTACAGAAGTAATTATCCCCATGGAAACTGAGTATTTTGCGCTGCGTGGGGTTGCGCTCCTCAAAGACACGATCGACAAAGTGGTGTCGCGACTTAATCCCCAACTCCGAATTGTTGGTGTGCTTCCCACCATGTACGACCCCAGAACATTGCACGGTCGTGAGGTACTTCAATCGGTAACGGGTGCTTTCGGTGACACGGTGTTCTCCACGACCATCAATCGGACGGTGAAATTTCCAGACTCAGCCGTGGCGGGCGAGCCGATTACCACCTTTGCTCCGACAAGTAGTGGGGCGCAGGCCTATCGCAGGCTCGCCCGCGAGGTCCTTGCCAGGTGAACACGTAGGTGAACGCGTAGGTGAGCATCGACCTAGTCGACAAAGACACCCAGGGTAAGGCACCTTTCTCCGTACGAGTGGGCGGTTTCGAGGGACCTTTTGACCTACTGCTCTCACTGATTTCCAAACACAAGCTTGAAGTAACCGAGTTGGCCCTGCACACGGTCACGGACGAATTTATCGCGCACATCAGAGGTCAAGGTGAGAATTGGGATCTTGACGAGACCAGCAGCTTTTTAGTAGTTGCGGCGACGCTACTTGATCTCAAGGCCGCCAGGCTGCTGCCACGAGGCGAGGTTGAAGATGAAGAAGACCTAGCGTTACTCGAAGCTAGGGACCTACTATTTGCCCGGATTTTGCAGTACCGTGCATATAAAGAGATCACGGTTCTGTTCACCCGCATGATGGGAACAGCCAGTAAATCGTATCCACGTACTACCGGACTCGAGCCACAATTTGCTGAAATGCTACCCGAAGTCCTATTGAGCATCAGCCCGGACCAGTTCGCAGCTATGGCAGCTTTTGCACTCTCACCCAAGCCGGTCGAGGAAGTAGACATTGGCCATATTCATCGTCAACGAGTAAGTGTTCGCGAGCAAGCCGCCATAATTGTGGAACACCTAAGACGGGTGGGAACATCAACTTTTCGGGCTCTCACCCAAGATTGTGATACAACTCTACTTGTTGTCGGTCGCTTCCTGGCACTGCTGGAGCTGTATTGTGAGCAAAGCGTACTTTTTGAACAAATCTCTCCGTTAGGTGATTTGACAGTGCGATGGGTCGGTCAACACGAGGGTGATATTGAGGTGACGGACGAATTCGATGTTGACCGGGACGTAGATGTGGAGCCAGAAGTCTCCGTCAGTTCAGATGAAGAAACGGGAGACAGCAATGAGTGAGCAAATCGAAGAAATGGGTGAGCCGATCGACGATCTGGGTGCCCCGAATTTGGGCGCAGCAATTGAAGCTCTTTTACTTCTCACGGACGAGCCTATGCCGGCAATTGAACTCGCCCAGATAACGAAGGCGCCGCTGCCCAATGTCGAACGCATGCTCACAGAGCTCTCTGTGGAGTACACGGAGCAGATGCGCGGTTTTGATTTGCGGGAAGTCGCCGGTGGTTGGCGTTTTTATACGCGTAGCGAATGCTCGCCACTGATTGAACGTTGGGTTGTTGATGGGCAGCAGGCAAAATTAACCCAGGCGGCGTTAGAGACCTTGTCGGTGATTGCTTACCGGCAACCGGTGACCCGGGGTCGGGTGAGTGCTGTGCGCGGAGTCAACGTTGATGGTGTTATTAAAACGCTGCTTACGCGGGGATTGATTCAGGAAGCGGGGACGGAAAACGAGTCGGGGGCAATTTTCTACAAAACGACCTCGTTTTTTCTTGAGCGACTGGGGATTTCGTCGCTCGCGGATCTACCTCCATTGGCCGAACATATTCCTGATCTGGCAGATCTGGACGCAGTGTTGGAGTCGGTTGCTTCCGGTGATTGAAACAAAGATCCGACTTCAAAAAGTATTAGCGGCCGCGGGAATCGGCAGTCGCAGGGCATGTGAAGTCCTAATTGATCAAGGTCGAGTCAGTATTAATGGTGAAACCGTGACCGGTCAGGGGCGCCGTGTTGACCCCGAAGTTGATATTATTCATGTGGACGGCGAAAGACTCCAAACTAAAGCCGAAATAATCGTGTATGCATTAAATAAGCCGAAGGGTGTCCTGACCACTATGGTGGACGACCAGGGGCGCCCCTGCGTTGGCGACTACGTAACTGACCTTGAGCGCAGAGTTTTCCATGTGGGAAGACTCGATGCAGACACCGAAGGTTTACTGCTGTTAACAAACGATGGGGAATTAGCCAACCGGTTAATCCACCCGAGCTTCGGAGTGGATAAAACTTATATTGCCACCGTCAAAGAGCTGCCTAACCAGGCGCTAGCGAGCCTGATCAGTGGAATCGAGCTAGATGACGGAATGGTCAAAGCCGCTAAGGCGAGAATCTTGGACCGAGCCAAGAACGCTGTCATGGTGGAGTTAGTGATCCATGAAGGGCGCAATCGGATCGTTCGACGCATGTTTGATGCAGTGGGATCGCCGGTTACCGCCTTGGTCCGGACCAAAATTGGCCCCGTGGCTCTAGGACAGCAGCGACCCGGCGTGCTCAGGGTGATTAATGGAGCGCAACTACGTGCCCTTTACACCGCTGCCGGGCTCTAAAGCATCTGATTAGACTTGGCCAATGGCGATACGAGCGATCAGGGGTGCAACGTGTCTCACGGCAAATAATGCCGAGGAGATGAATGAAGCGGTGGCTGAACTGATTGACCACATCATGATGCGCAACGGGATCAGATCAGCGCAGGTGATCAGCATTTTTCTCACTGGCACGCCTGACTTGACGTGTGCATTTCCGGCTGCTGGAATTCGAACCCACGGTCTGACAGATGTCCCACTGATGTGTGCGCAAGAGATGGATGTTGTGGGAGCATTGGAGCGAGTCGTCCGGATCATGACTCATGTAGAAACTGAGTTAGATCGCAGTGAAGTGCAACACGTGTATCTGCGCGGCGCCGAAGTTTTGCGCGCTGACCTGACTGAGCAGTCAGCGGAGGATGCAGGTGGTGCCTAGCGTCCACATTATTGGCTGCGGGCTCATTGGCACGTCAATCGCTTTATCGCTGCGTAAATCTGGGTACGAGGTGAGTGCCGAGGACATTAATGCTGACCATGTTGCCCAGGCGCAGGATCTAGGAGTTTTGGCCACACTGTCGCGGCATCAACCTGTTGCAAAATCTGACCGGCATCCTGAGGTGGTATTCGTCTGTGTGCCTCCCGGTGTTGCCGCAGAGTCAATTAAGGTCGCGTTCGAAAGATTTGGCAGTGCGCTGATCCTAGATGTCAGTTCAGTGCGCGGATCGATCCTTGCTGCATTGGATCCTGAGTTGACCGGTAGCGGAAGGGTCATGGGTGCCCACCCAATGGCGGGTCGGGAAGTTGCAGGACCTGGTGCTGCGCGGGCCGACTTATTTCAGGATCGAATTTGGGTGCTGACCGAAGGTAGTGATGCTGCTCGAGCCACAGCGGCGCTGGTGATCACTGACATGGGTGGCGGCTTGGTGACCATGGATCCGGCCGATCATGATCGCGCAGTTGCATTGGTTTCCCATGTTCCCCAATTAGTTTCGAGTGCTCTTGCCGCCCAACTGGTTGAGGCTGAGCATTCCGATTTGGCGATTTCGGGGTCAGGACTGGGGGACACCATCCGGATTGCCGGTTCAGATCCGAACTTGTGGAGCGACATTTTGCAAGGCAACGCCACGGAAATCTCGCGGGTGCTGCGCCAAGTGAGCAATGAGTTAGCGGAGCTGTGCACTGCTCTTGAGGATAAGGACCGGGTGCGCATTGAGCAGACTTTGCGGGCGGGAAATGAGGGTAGGGCGCGGATCCCGGGAAAGCACGGATCCGGATCTAACCGTTTCGAGTCGGTAAACGTGATGATCTCTGACCAACCAGGAGCCCTGGCTGAGCTTTTCGCTGGCGTCGGTGTTCTCGATATCAACTTAGAAGACGTCCGGATTGAGCACGTTATGGGCCGTCCCAGTGGGATCGTGCAGCTTTTTGTACCGGCGGGTGAGTCGATGGAACTGGAAAACGGGTTGTACCAACGGGGCTTTGATACTCGAGGGCGTCAATGACAACAAAAATTTTGGCGTTAGACGGTCCAGCAGGTTCAGGGAAATCCTCCGTGAGTCGCGCGGTCGCGCAGAGCTTGGGCTGGGCAATGCTGGATACCGGTGCCATGTACCGGGCGATCACGTGGGCGATGCTGCACGCGCGAATTGACCTCAATGACCCCGCCGCAATCTCTCAGCAGGCAGCAAGCACAACAATTCGTGCAACAACGGATCCAATGAATTTTAGCATCTCGGCAAATGGCCACGACGTCACAAGCGCTATTCGTTCACCGGAAGTGACCGCGGCGGTGAGCGCGGTAAGTGCCGTGCCTTATGTGCGTGAGCTTCTGGTAAAACTTCAACGTGCAGCCGTGTCGGCATCGGGTGTTGGGATCGTTATTGAAGGTCGCGACATTGGCACCGTTGTCCTGCCTGACTCTGCCCTCAAAGTTTTTCTCACGGCTTCGCCCGAGGCTCGGGCACGAAGGCGCAGTTTGGAGGTGGACCCGGAAGCGGATGCGAAGAAAATTGCGGATACGCAGCAGGCGATTTTGGTCCGTGATGCAAAGGATACCGGGCGCGAACACTCACCCCTCAAGCCAGCTGCTGATTCCCAAATACTGGACACGAGCGATCTGACCTTGGATCAGGTTGTGGACCAATTGGTCCAAATGGCGCACCAAACCTATCCATAAACACCATTGGCTGAGCCCTCTGTAGGCGAAGGTTGCGCCCCTGTGTACTTTGGGGAGTCGCCGCAAGGGCGCCGGAGCAAGCAGGTTCAATTGAAATCCTGAAGGGCAGAGCGAGCAGCGACATGGATGAGAACGAAGTGAGCTCAGTAGATCCTGAGGATTCCGATTTCGAACCGATGGATGAAGACGCGCTACTTGCCGCCGCATTTGAAGCTGTTCGTGAGGAATTTGGCGAATTTGACGCCGATCTCGCCGAGTTGGGTTCGACCGCGAACCTGCCGGTTGTGGCAATTGTGGGTCGCCCCAACGTGGGCAAGTCAACTCTGGTGAACCGCATTATTGGCCGGAGAGAAGCTGTTGTCGAAGATGTACCAGGTGTTACCCGCGACCGGGTGAGTTACGAAGCAGAGTGGAACGGCAAAAAATTCTTGGTCATGGACACTGGCGGCTGGGAACGCAATTCACGTGGCATTCATGCCCAGATTGCGGCTCAGGCGGAGCGGGCAATTAATGAGTCCGACGTAATTGTTTTTGTTGTTGATGCGATGGTGGGAGCCACGACAACGGATGAATATGTTGTTGATGTGATCCGCAAATCTGGTAAACCCGCAATCTTGGTCGCGAATAAGGCTGATGATCACAATGCCGAGCTTGAAGCGACGGCCCTGTGGAGTTTGGGGCTAGGGGAGCCGCAACCCGTTTCTGGTTTGCACGGGCGTCGCTCGGGTGACCTCCTTGATGCAGTGGTAAAAGCGCTGCCGGAAACCGGATCGGGTCAGAGAAAAGAAGGTGCTCCCCGTCGGGTCGCACTACTGGGAAAGCCCAATGTGGGTAAATCCTCTCTGCTGAATGCGCTCGCAGGATCATCTCGGGTGGTCGTGGATGATGTGGCTGGAACAACAGTGGACCCGGTTGACGAACTGGTTGAGATCAAGGATCGTTTGTGGTGGTTTGTTGACACGGCTGGCATCAGGCGCAGGGCGAAGGAGGCTTCCGGGCACGAGTACTACGCAACGCTTCGGACCCAAGCTGCACTTGATCGGGCTGAAGTCGCGATCGTTCTTGTTGATGCATCCGAACCACTGAGCGAACAAGATCAGCGAATTATCGCGATGGTGATCGACGCGGGCAGGGCACTTGTGATTGCGTTCAATAAGTGGGATTTGACTGACAAGGATCGTCGCGTGTATCTGGCTAAGGAGATTGATCGCGATCTTGCTTCGGTCGCGTGGGCGCCCACCGTAAATATTTCAGCGAAAACTAAACGCCACGTCGAAAAGCTGGCTCCGGGTCTTGAGTTGGCCTTGGATAACTGGGATTCCCGGGTCCCTACTGGTGCACTGAACAGGTTCATCGCAGACCTTACGGCAGCTCACCCGCATCCGCTCCGCGGTGGCAAGCAGCCGCGGATCCTTTTCGGTACTCAAGTGTCAGCGGGCCCACCGACTTTTGCTCTTTTCACCACTGGGTTCCTTGAAGCCGGGTATCGGCGCTTCATTGAGCGTAGATTGCGCGAGGACTTCGGTTTCGACGGTACGCCAATTCGGATCGTTATGCGTGTTCGTGAAAAACGCTCCCGCCGCTAGTAGTCGTCCTTAGTCATGAAAGCTGATTCATGCCCATGAGATAGGGTTATGAGTCGTGTCGCGGGCTGTGGCGCAGTTTGGTAGCGCGTCCGGCTGGGGGTCGGAAGGTCGCAGGTTCAATTCCTGTCAGCCCGACTCGAATCCCCCCATAATCTCTCGCCAGATTGTGAGGGGATTCGTTGTTTAAGCACTTGCCGCGGATGCTCGAATTTCCCTGGTGAAAATGGAGTCGCAGCAAATATTTCATTAGTGGCAGGAGGTGGCTAGGTACTGACACCTCTTGGAGGATAACTCCGGGAGCGTTAAACCGGAAAGTCTAGGGGTCCTACACACATTGTGGGAACGCTGCTGCGCTGTCGGGTGTACGTTGTGAGCGCGTGTGTAGATGTGCTGCTCCCTTCACGACACGCGCGGCCCTGTTTGTCCTCACCGACGGTGGAGCTTTTGACACGTGACTCGGTGCACTAACCTTTCTCACTATGATCGAAGATCCTGATCCCGTTTACGATCCCGTCTCTGAGGAGTCTCACGAGAATCCGTACCCGTCGTATGGGCGTTTGCGGGAGGAGTTTCCGCTTTATCACGTTGCCCGACATGACGTGTGGGCTCTATCTCGGTACACAGATATCAAGGAGGGCCTTCGAGATTGGGAAACATTTTCTAGCGCCAAGGGTGTCGAGCTGGGCTCGTATGTGCAATTTTTTGGTCCTGGCAGTATTCAAGAATTGGATCCACCTCGCCATGATGTTCTGCGGAAAGTTTTGGCGCCACGGTTTCTCAATAAGAACATAAAGTCTTATGAGGAGATTGTGCGAACGACAGCGCGGCATCTGATCGGGGAATTTCTGGAGCAGGAGCACGTTGATTTGGCAACAGAATTCACTCAGAAACTCCCCATTGCAACAATTTTTCGCATTCTTGGTATTCCTGAATCGGACCTAAATTGGACTACTCAAGCTGGTCTACAGATGTTGAGCCGCCCGCCTGGAGAATCCGGGCCTTCTCCGCGGGCATACGAACTCAGAGCGGAGCTGGTGGCCTTCTTTGAATCATTAGTACAGGGGCAGCGGGGCGGAGCTTATTCTGACGATGTCTTCGGAGACATGGCTCGCGCAATAGACGGTGGGACGATGGATCTTGAGGAGGTGCAAGGTTTGACCCTGCTTCTTGTCGCTGCCGGAATGGAAACAACAACGAGCCTTTTGGGCAACATGGTGCATGCACTTGGCACTGGTCAGGTGACCGGGGAGGAACTTTCATCGGATCACGGTGGTCCCTCAAGTACTGTGATTGACGAGTTTCTTCGCTTCGACGCGCCGGCTCAATGGTTGGCGCGAGTAACGACTCGAGAGGTGACCCTTCACGGAATTACGCTTCCCCCTGATTCCCGGGTCCTCATGATTTTTGCTTCAGGAAACCGAGATCCTCGGGTGTTTGACAACCCAGATGAGTTGGTTCTCTCCCGTGATGGCAGTCGGAATCTTGCATTTGGTGAGGGTATTCACTTTTGTGTGGGCATGCCATTGGCTCGACTAGAGACGCGTGTTGGAATAGGGGAGCTTCTTTCGGCCCTGCCCAATTTTGAACTAACCGGTTCCCCCGTTCGATACCCGTCACACGTTATTCGTGGTTTTGAGAGCATCCCTACGTTAATAAGACGGTGAGTTGGGATCGGGATCTGATGTCATGCCGCCTGCCGGGTGCGTGAAGGGGAGACCAATGCCTACCGGCCTGGCGATTGATTTATTGGGAGATTTGGACCTATTTATTGTCACGGTGGAGATGTTCCCGGTGGCTCAGGTTGTGCGCGCCTAAAATGGAGAAATTGACACAGCTCCAAGGTAGGTGAATGTCGGAAATGTTGCGCGTACTGAAACCGAATACCAGTTTGATCACATTATAAAATTGGCTTCTGGCCATCCGACAAATGCTGATGATCTAGCCGAGGTCGCAACTCTGCAAGATCAATTTGTGATTAGTGGCACAGGGACGCGACAGTGTGTGGTGCCTGACTCGAGGCAAAGAGTTACGAGAAGACGCGGGGATCACATTTTTGGCCCTAAATGCGGGGACATCAGATACCGCTTGGACATTTGGGCCACCGGGCTGGATCCTACAGATTATCTGGTTGGGGGCGACGGCGGCGACTACTGTCCTGGCAATGATCACCCGACCGAAATGACGAAATGATCGGCTCAAAAAAAGGCTATGTGGTGGCCAGGACCGCCGTTGCGGTAGGCGAATGGGGAGGGCGTTGTTCGTCCTCAAAAAAGAACGAGAGTAAATAGAGTGCCTAACTCACGGCCATGAGGCCAGCAAGAATTAACGCGGCAATCGCGAAATACCACAGCACAACACCAATTGCCGCGATGCGTAAAGGTGCGCGGTATTCCCCAGCGGCGATCCTGAACGCCCGATGGTAAACAGTGTGAAATCCGGTTGCCGCCTTGCGAGCATCGCCTGAAGGGTCACGCTGGGACCAGTACCCTCGTTCACTCGATAGGCCAAGCAGGACGAAAACGAGCCCGAAAATAACGAAGGCGATTGCGAAGAAAACGACGGTCTCGATAGCAATACTCACGAGTGAAGCCTACTGGCCTAAAAGCATGGGCGAACAGCGACTCGGTGACGCCCCTTCGGTCTCCAGCCGGCGTGTGCAGTCAGTGAGAATGCATTGAGGGGTCTAAATAGATAATTTCCGACAGATCTTTTGGCCGGGGCGCTTGTGTGACTTGGCTACTTAGTGGTTGAGTTGCCCTATGGAAATCAGCGGATTACTCAGCGGACTCGTCGTTGGAATTATTATCGGGTTAATCGCTCGTATTTTGGTGCCGAGCATGCAGCCGATTGGATGCTTGGTCACGATTTTAATCGGCGTTGTCGGGGGCGCCGGAGGGGCACTCGTTGGCAGTGCCGCGGGGTGGGGCTTCTGGCTTACGTTCGGAGCCCAAGTTTTGATCGCGACTATCTTGGTGGCAATTGTGGCTGCTGCGTTCAAAAAGGGGACCTAATCGGCGGATACTCGCCATTAATTCGCAAAGGCAGCGCCGGGATTACAGCATCATGGCCATCAATAACAACTTTGGTGAGTTGGGAGCTGGCTGCGGAGTCCTTGAGTAAGTCTTCGGGCAGCTGTAGTTGGTCTACTGGGACGTCAGCGGCACGCAGTTTCGCGACGAGGTCGACCGTAGAAAATTTTATGAATGCTGCAGAAAGTAATTCACGAAGCTGGTCTTGATTGGCGACTCTGACCATATTTGTGACGAATCGTGGGTCCTTGGCCAGGTCATGTTTTCCGATCGCGCCGACCAGTCGTTCGAAAATGGTATCTCCACCCACGCCGATCATTACTTCTCCGTCAGAAGTGGGAAATAACCCGTACGGGGCAAATGCCGGATGGCCAGTGCCTGAGCGTGCGGAAGCATCTCCTGAAATCTGATGGGCGAGCAGGTGATACGAGCTCCAACTCACGCCGGTTTCGAAAAGTGAGGTGGAGACGGTTGAACCGATTCCAGATTGGGTGCGCTGAAACAATGCTGAAATGATGCCGATGGAAAGCCACATTCCGGCACCCATGTCGAGTATGGAAACACCAGCCCGAGCAGGCTCCACCCCACCGGTAACGCCAATGATCCCAGTTCGGGCCTGAACTACTCCGTCGTAGCCAGCCTGGTCCAATTCATCGGGGTGAGGCCCGTAGGCGTTGAGGTAGGCTGTAATCAACTGCGGGAATCGAGCACGAATCGATGCTTCATTTAATCCCAGCTCGGTGAGTTTGCGTGGGCGCAGGTTGCTCACGAAAACATCAGCAGCCCTGAGCAATTCAATTAGCGAGTCCCGGTCGGCTTGTTCGCGAAGATCAAGCGTCTGCATCATCTTATTGCGATTGACCACGTAGAAATATGCCGAAGCATTACCCTGCGTGGGTGACATGCGGCGGCTGTCATCGCCGGTAGGCGGTTCAATGTGCACAACGTCAGCACCCAAATCGGCCAGTATCGCGCCAGTGAACGGTGCGGCAATATTTGAACTTAGATCAACAACCACGACTCCGGCTAGCAGCTGAGACTCTCTTTTGATACTCACTCTTGCAGGGTACTAGCAAAGTCCGCTAAAACTATGTCCCCGAGCGTCACTTCATTGAGTGGCGATCACGTGGACTGGTGAAGGTTGTGCCAAGCACTCTGCGTGTTATTGCACTTGCAGCGACGCTCGCGATTGTGATGAATGTGTCGGTGTGCGGCAATGACCAGACCCGCTCGGCCACCAAGGAGTCATTAGCCGTGACACTTGCGCAGCTGGGTGACACGAATGCACAGGCGTGGGGAGTGCAGATCAATTTGGCGCGCTTCCTCCTGCCTCGGTAGCAAGCTTTGGTGCTGGCCAGCTCGAAGATGTGAGGCCGGTGGCATTTGGTACGTTGAATGCTCTGCAGGTT
>DEZY01000045.1:0-1970 GCA_002365735.1 Actinobacteria bacterium UBA3120 | reverse complement strand
GCCGGCCAATTTCGGTGCTATGCCAGCGTTGGTATTTGGGGGTATGAAAGCCAAGCAGATAAATGCGATGGGAGCAAAAACGTTTTCGACCATTGGTCCGACTCAGGTTGCTGCGTTTAAACCTGCCGCACTCACAGCGGTCAGCGGCCAGCAGTTAAAAACAATGCCAGCAAAAGCGATGATTGGGCTCGAAACCAAGCAGATTAAGGCAATAACTACGGCAGCATTAAACGGCGGAATGAATAGGACAAAGGTCACTCAAATCGCCGGCCACCGTTGCAGCCATGACAACGAAGCAACTCAAACTGGTGACGATCAAGTCTAAAATGGCGGGAGCCGTCACAGCGAATCAGTTGAGAGCATTGACCAACAAGCAGGTAAAGAATCTGCCAAAGGATTTCATCGACGCGTTAAATACGGAAATGAATACCGCACTAACTGAGAAACCAGCCGTGGAACCGGCAGTGGCCCCACCGGCATCCACCGCGTAATCAGTCACAGGTCAATGAAAAAAAAGGATGTGAGAGTGATTTTCTACTCCCACGTCCTTTTTCGACTAGCTGGGGTTCCATCAAGATTTCGTAGCTCATCTTGAATGCGTCCGCACTTGCAAATGGACGGGTGTCTTGGCGTCGAGTGAGTGTCGCTTGATTGCGTGAAGATGTTCCGGGAAGATTCCCCGTTAGCATCATCGCGGCACCGGGTGCTCCGGTCAATGGAGTTGGACCCGAGAATTCACATGACAGAGTTTGACGTATTAGTCGGGTACACAGGTTCATGAAGCCTTATACAATTATTATGGATGCGTAATGAAGGAGTCTGAAATTAACTGAAGTTGATAGGGCGACTAACTAGGCCTGGAGAGAGTTGATGCAGGAAGAACTCACCCGAAGTGCGCGTACGAAATGGTGGATCGGTCCGGCTCTGCTGGGCTGGATCATGGTGGCTGCGGCCATGGTCGCAGCAGTGGGGAACAGCTACCTTGTCGATGCGATCTCCCGTGACCTGAACCTCTCCTCGGACGACTGGGCAAATGTGCAGACAGTCAAGGCGCTGGCCGCGCTCCTCGTGGTGTTCATCGCTGGTCAGATTCCGTCATGGCTTGGTTATCGCACATCCGTTTTCGGTGCAGCTGGACTTTTTGCTCTTGGCTCACTCTCCATAGCCGCAGCCATGAATATCGTGATGCTGTCGGTTGGCTATGCCCTCCTTGGCGCGGCGTTGGGCTCGATGGCCGTTCTGGCCGTCAGTTTGGTAAACGCCTACGTTTTGGACAAGGGGGAGCGTGCGACTGCCTTCGCTTTCCTGGGCGCCATGGTTCCGGCCATCTTCATGATCTTCCCTCTGCTGACCGGCTTTGTGATCGACAACGGAAACTGGCGATTCGTGCCGTTGGGATGGGCTGTCATTGGCTGCATGATCTTGCTGTTTCTGAAGTTAGCCCCGTCCCGTTCAGCGTCGGCAGAACCTGATCGGCCAGAGATCGCCACCGCAATTCTGGCCGGGATCATGCTCGCACTAGCGCTAGGAGCTCTGGGGTCAATCGATTGGAGCGACCTCCTTCGCCCCAAAATGACCATTCAAGCACTCGGTGCGATCCTCGCGGGTGCCCTACTGGTGGTCGCCTACCGTCGGTCTCCTTCTCCCGGCCTATCGCTGGCACCCGTGAGAGACAAAGAGACGCGGATGCTCCTACTAGTGGCCGCACTCGTGTCGATCACGAATGTTTTTTTCTGGATCACAGTGGGCTTTCAATACGTTTACCAGCTCTCGCCGACCACCACATCGATAGTGCTGCTACCCATGCAGGCAGTGGGTGTATTCGGCACAGTCGTTGTAGCCCGATATGTCATGCGTAGATTTTCGGTATACGTTGCTGGTCTCATTGCGCTAGGGGTGCAAGGGGTCGGTCTATGTTTCCTCTTCGGGATTCAGCCCGATCAACCTGTGTGGGTCCCATCTGTACTCGT
>DEZY01000169.1:41527-43351 GCA_002365735.1 Actinobacteria bacterium UBA3120 | reverse complement strand
TCGCTGGCGGTGAAGGAAAACGGCTCATGCCACTTACCGCAGACCGAGCAAAGCCCGCAGTTCCATTTGGGGGCTCGTACCGGTTGATTGACTTTGTGCTTTCGAATCTCATTAACGCGGGGTTGCGCCGGGTGTGTGTATTAACCCAGTACAAATCACACTCCCTTGACCGTCACATCACCCAAACCTGGCGTATGCCGACGCTGCTCGGCGACTACGTGACTCCGGTTCCAGCCCAGCAACGGCTCGGTCCCCGATGGTTCACCGGAAGCGCCGATGCGATTTATCAGAGCTTGAATTTGGTATATGACGAAAACCCAGATTACGTAGTAGTTTTCGGTGCCGACCACGTGTACCGCATGGATCCGATGCAAATGATTGAGGCGCATATTGACAGCGGGGCTGGCGTGACCGTTGCGGGATTGCGTCGCCCTCGCGCTAGTGCCAGTGAGTTTGGTGTAATCGAAGTTGGCCCCGATGGTCACAAGATTGCTAACTTTTTGGAAAAGCCGGCTGACCCACCAAGTATTCCCGGTTCACCCGAGGAAAGTTTTGTGTCAATGGGAAATTACGTTTTTAGCACGGACGTGTTGTTGGAAGCACTCAGAGCTGACGCGGTTGATCCGGGTTCCGTTCACGACATGGGTGGAAACATTATTCCCATGCTCACTGAGCAGGGTCGCGCTTTTGTGTATGACCTCTCGTCCAATATCGTCCCAGGAGCAACCGACCGAGACTCTGGCTATTGGCGCGATGTGGGTTCCCTCGACAGTTATCACGACGCTCACATGGATCTGGTGTCAGTCCATCCGGTTTTTAATCTTTACAATCGGCGTTGGCCAATCCTGTCAAATATCCCGCCGCTACCTCCGGCCAAATTTGTTGAAGGGGGGAATGCGCACGAGTCCATGGTAGGCGCGGGCAGCATCATTTCCGGAGGTCACGTGCGGACCTCGGTGATTGCCACAAGCGTAAGTATTGAGTCCGGTTCCTATGTTGAAGGAAGTGTGATCATGCCGGGGGTGCGCATTGGTCGCAATGCGGTCGTTCGTGGAGCGATCTTGGACAAGAATGTCGTGATCGGGGAAAATGCCCAAATCGGGGTGGATCTTGAACACGATCGATCCCGTTACACGGTGAGCCCCGGTGGAATCGTAGTGCTGGGTAAAGGAATTACCGCCGATTAAGCAAGGCTCTTTACCATTTCATTACGGACTTCCAAGCCATGACAGATGCACATGAGACGGCGCTAAGAATACTTCCCACACTGGCAAATGAGCCGATCGAAAGCAGGCTTCCCGCCGAGCCAATTGAGCCGATGCTCAGGACACTGTTTTTACTGTAAATCGACAGGAGGGAATTCTGGGAACCAATTGACCAGCGACTGCTATCCATTGACTTAGCGTACCTGCATACTTGAACAGTGGGACGAAAAATCAGGGCACTGATCGCTTTCGGGGGATCGCTTGCCCTCGTCGTTGGATTGGGGGCTCCGGCCCAAGCCATCACACCGCGAATAGTGGGTGGTGCGCCGATCGCAATTGCGCAGGTCCCATGGCAGGTGAACCTGAATATTCGCAACTCGGCGCGGTGCGGTGCATCAATTATTGGAAACCAGTGGTTGGTGACGGCGGCGCACTGCGTCGCAGGTGCCGCTCCGAGTGAAATTTCAGCATTTGCCGGTGTTACCAATCTCGGCGAGCGCTCGAGTCAAAATCTCGTCTCAGTATCGGGCGTGGTTATCAATCCGAGTTGGAATGCAAATACATTCAGTGGCGATATTGCATTGTTGCAGCTGGCTGTTCCGTTAACATTTTCCCCGAC
>DEZY01000169.1:35118-41420 GCA_002365735.1 Actinobacteria bacterium UBA3120 | reverse complement strand
GTGGGACGGCTGCTCAAATCTCGGGTTGGGGAAGTACGAGCTATGGCGGCACCGCCAGTGATGCGCTTCTGGTGGCAACAGTCTCGGTGCTCGGTGGTCCCAGTGACACCGGATGTGGCTCATATGGCGGCTCTTTTAGAAGCTCGGAAAGTATTTGCGCTGGGGTTCCAGAAATGGGCATTGATACGTGCCAAGGGGATAGCGGCGGACCACTTGTAGTTACTGCCGACACGGGTCCAGTCTTAGCGGGTGTGACAAGTGTGGGTAACGAGTGTGCATTGCCCAACTTCCCCGGTATTTATACGCGCGCGACATCTTTTCTGCCGTGGATCAATCAATATGTTCCGCCTCCAACGTCCACGCCGAATGCGCCATTGAACCTGATTGCCACATCGCAATCTCGGGAACGGGTGTTGCTCACCTGGGATGCCCCAAACTACGACGGCGGTCTTGCGATCAGTAATTTTGTAGTCTCGCTCGTGGGAGAAACTGGTGGGTTAACACCGGTATGCACATCACCTGTGTCACCCTGTGTCGTGACAAACCAAAAAGCTGGATCTGTTCTCGCGATGGTTGTTCAGGCGGTTAATGAACTTGGTGCGGGCACTCAATCTGCTCCGGTTGGCGCTGTAGTCGTCGACGGGGTGCGGACCCCTCCGGCAAAGGTGAAGCATCAACTTGTAGCCAAATGGGCCGGGGTTAAAACAAAATCTGGGGTTCGCCCACGGGTGCGGATTGCTCCGGCTTCACGTGAAATTTGCAGACTCACTAAATCACGAGTGAAGCTTGTGCAAAGCGGTCTGTGTGTACTGAGAGTGACCGGCGCCAAGTCACAAAAAGGATCGGCTTATTTGCTCGGACGGTAGTTTTCTACTGGTTCGGATCTATCGAAAAAGCGTCTTCGGGTGTTGACAGATTGATCGGCGAACCGAAATCGGAGAGTTCGCTGATGCTTACCTTTTCATTTCCCGTGCAGTCAAAGGATTTTTCGATGTAGTTGATCACACCGTTTGGATCAAGTCCCACCTCTACGGCCAGTTCCATTTGGCAGATTTTGGCAAGGCGGGAAATTTCCTCATCGGAGAAACCCATGCCTGACTCAATAGTGAGGGCGATACTCCCCTTCAGGGGGTTTTCTCCTTCGGAAAGAAGGCTCCCAATTTGCGAAAGCGGGGAGATATTTCCTGACGTGGGTGTGTTCGTTCCTACCGGGGCAACAAACCACGAGTTATCAACGAAAGTGTAGGTGCCATCAGAGTTCAGCAGGTCGATCCAAGACTCGCCGGAGCCTTGATTGTCCCAATTAATCTCGCCCCGACCGTTTGCTAGCGCGGTACTTCCAGATCCGGTTACCTGGCCTTCTTGTGAATCAATTGAGATACTGATTCGAGCGGTGCCGCGCGCAACGGTTGACTCGATCGCACTGTCAACAATATTTGCCGAGGGACTCGAACTTGGAGCAACGGAAGTGGGCAAAACTGGGTCTGAACTGGTGGCCGTGGAACAGCCAGCAAGAGCAAAAGTGGCCGCTATGACAATCGCAACTGCGCGCATTTACCCGAATCTACCGGAGATGTAGTCCTCTGTCCTTGGGTCGGTCGGTGAACTGAAGAGTTCACGGGTGCGGCCAAACTCGACCAGGCGCCCATGCCGGATTTCATTTTCGTCGAGCTCCGCCGTAAAGAATGCGGTGCGGTCGGACACTCTCGCGGCCTGCTGCATGTTGTGGGTGACAATGATAATTGTGTATTCACTGGCCAACTCGACCATGAGGTCTTCAATCTTTGCGGTAGCCAGCGGGTCAAGGGATGCGCACGGCTCATCCATGAGAATTACTTCGGGTTTCACGGCGATACAGCGAGCAATGACCAATCGCTGCTGCTGCCCACCAGAGAGCGCGTAGGCACTTTTTTTGAGATCGTCTTTGACTTCATTCCACAGCGCCGCTCTGGTCAGGCACTCCTCGACAAGATCATCGAGATTTCCCTTGGTGCCATTTACTTTTGGCCCGTAAGCCACATTTTCATAGATTGACTTGGGGAAAACGTTGGGCTTTTGAAAGACCATGCCGACCTTGCGGCGAACTTCGATGGGGTCAACGTTAGGTCCATAAATGTCTGTTCCGTGATAGGCCACAGTTCCTTTGAGGTGAGCACCAGGAATGAGGTCATTCATCCGGTTGAAGCTCCGCAACAAAGTTGATTTCCCACAGCCACTTGGACCAATAAAAGCGGTGATTTCATTCCTGCCAATTGGTAACGTTACGTTGCGAATCGCTTCGTAGTCACTGTAATACACACTGACGTTGTCGAGGGTGAAGACCGGGTCGCTGGTCTCAGGGGGAATTGAAGCGCCACGAGCCGAGAGTGCATGATCAAGGTGCATGGTGATTTCATTTGGCTGGTTCATGTGTGCCTTTCACTGCGTGCGCTACCAGCGCTTCTGGGTTTTGTTGCGGATCCAAATCGCCACAAAGTTCATGGCGAGCAAAATCAGGAGAAGGACGACGATTGTCGCCGCGGCAAGGACCTGGAATTCCTCGCGAGAGTCCTTGGTCCAGTTGAAAATCTGAATCGGAAGGGTTGTGTAATCCGACAGGACACCATCGGGATTGAAGGTAATGAAGGAAACCGCACCGAGGAGCAGGAGCGGGGCCGCTTCACCGATTGCCCGAGAAAGTGCCAGGATTGTCCCCGTTGCAATTCCGGGGATTGCCGCAGGCAGGGTTTGTCGGTAGGCAGTTTGCCATTCGGTTGCCCCAAGGGCCAGGGAGCCGTCGCGAATATTTCGAGGCACAGCGCGCAGTGCCTCCCTGGTGGAAATAATGATGACGGGCAGAACGAGCAAAGCCAGGGTCAGCGCTGCCGTGATCACGCTTTGACCCAAGGCGAGCGCTCGGGCAAAAACAGCCAGACCCAAAATACCGTAAACAATTGAGGGGACCGCAGCCAGGTTTTGAATATTCACTTCAATGAATCGCTGGGAGCGACTATTGGGTCGGGCGAACTCTTCGAGGTAGAGGGCGGCCATAACCCCGGTCGGCAAAGCGACCAACGCGGTGAACGAAATCACCCAGATCGAACCGGTGATTGCAGACTGAGCACCCGCATTTTCTGGGTCGCGGACCGAAGGCATATTGGTGAAAAGACGAATGTCTAAGCGCGGCCAACCCTTAATGGTTACATAGGTAAGCAGCACTGCGAGCGTGAACACCCCAATGGCGAGCGAAAGAAAAAGCAGCCACATGAAAATGCGATCACGCAAAGGCGTCCCTTTGCCAGCAAGCTGGTTGGTCAATTGTAGGTGGCTCATTGATAAGCCTGCCTAAATCGGCGGACCAAACGAATACTAAAAATATTCATAAGGAAGGTGAGGAGGAACAACAGCATTCCCACGGCAAAAATCGATTTGTATTCAATAGACCCGGTTGCCAGGTCTCCAGATCCTGCGGCAGCAATATAGGAAGTCATGGTTTGCATTCCCATGAGCGGATTGAAGCTTAGTTGTGGTTGAAGGCCAGCAGCGATTGTCACGATCATGGTCTCACCGATCGCTCGGGAGATGCCGAGAACGAATGCCGCCACGATTCCCGATAGCGCCGCGGGCATAACAACTTTTATGGCCGTTTGGCGCTTACTGGAGCCAAGTGCGTAGGCACCATCGCGCAAACCAGATGGCACGGCGGCCATTGCGTCTTCAGAGAGTGATGCAATCGTCGGAATGATCATGACCCCCATGATCAAGCCCGCGGAAAGGGCATTGAACACTTCGATCTCTGGGAAAATTTTGATCAGTATGGCTTGGGTGAGAAATTCAAGAGCAAAGAAGCCAAACACAACCGTGGGGATGCCCGCAAGGACTTCGAGGGTTGGCTTAAGCACCTTGCGTACGCGCTCTGATGCGTATTCGGATAGGTAAATTGATGCGCCCAGGCCAAGTGGAATGGCGACGGCAATCGCAATCAATGTGATGACAATGGTGCCGCTGAGGAGGGGGATAACCCCGAATTCACCATTTTTGAACAGTGGCGTCCAGACGGTACCGAAGAGGAAGTCGGTGATGGGCACTTCCATGAAGAATTCAATTGAAGGAATCAGCAGGGAAATAACGATTCCAAAAGTGGTGAAAATTGAGACAAAGGCAGCGAGAGCTAAAATAAAACGAATTATTTTCTCGCCGTACCGAGGACGAGACTGCCGAAGGGATAACCCTTCGGCAGTCTCGCTCACAGTGTTAGTCGCCATAAATTAAATTACTAACTTCCTGCTTGGTTCAGTAGGGCCGCAAAATCAGTTACTAACTGCTCCTGCGCGGCATCACTGAGGGGAATGTAGAGAGCTGCCTTCGCGATCTCCACATCGTTGTCAACGTAGAACTGGAAGAACTCGGCAACATTCGGATCGGCTAAAGACTGAACCGATGGGTAAACGAAGAGCGGGCGTGACAACGGGGTGTAAGAGCCATCGCGTGCCGTGTCGGCGCTGGGTGCCACGCAACCTGCACCGGAATCGATTTCGAGTGCCTTGAGCCGATCGGTATTCTCCTCAAAGTAGGTGTACCCGAAGTAGCCAAGACCGCCCTTGCTGCCCGCAACTCCTTGAACAATCACGTTGTCGTCTTCACTCGGGGTGAAGTCAGTTCGGCTTACCCCTTCTTCACCGTTGATCACATCGGTGAAGTAGTCAAATGTTCCTGAATCGGTTCCTGGACCAAATAGCGGAAGTGGTTCGTCAGGGAATGACGGATCAACTTCGTTCCAGTTAGAGACAGTTGAGTCGGGTCCCCAGATTGCAGCCAGTTGATCCGTGGTCAAGCAGTTTGCAAAATCATTTTCTTTATTAACAACCACGGTTAATGCATCAATTGCAACGGTTAGTTGAGCGTACTCAATCCCGTTATCAGCGCACTCTTGTATTTCCGAATCCTTGATAGGACGTGACGCGTCATTGGCGTCTGTTTCACCGCGGCAGAACTTTTCGAACCCACCACCGGTACCCGAAGATCCCACTGTTACTTGAATTCCCGGGTTAGCTATTTGGAAGTCTTCAGCGGCAATTGCGCTGAGGGGGTACACGGTTGAGGAGCCGTCAATCCGGATCTGGCCACTGCCACCATCTTCGCCACTTGAGTTATTGGAACCACCGCAGGCACTCAATAGGAGGGCTGCGACGAGGACTGGTGATGCTGCTAAAAGTGTTCGCTTTAACTGCGACATCAATAAACTCCGATTCGTTTTCTATTGGTTTACTTTAGCGGTCACGTTCGACCCTGAAAGGCAAAAGTAGATTCACAGTGTGGACATAATGAACCCTCAAAGTGAACTAAAGATGAACAGTTATCAACATTGAGAAGAAAGAATCAGGATTCCTGATTCCCAGGAACCTCATGATGCTCTATGGCCACAATTTTCACAGTGCCTTCGGGGTCAATGTGACGGTGCGCTACGAAAAATGATCCTGGGGAAAGCTTGGTAGACCAAATCCCCTCGGTGCGCTCGGCTGCGGAAATCCCACCTGCTGTGGCGACAGCTTCCAGGATCGCGTCAAGTACGGGCCGATGCGAACACAGGACGGTGGGTGCGGGGTCTTTCATCGCCAGCTCAATCGCAGGATCGAGATGTTGGGGGTTTTGCTCGTAGCCCGATTCACTGATTGCATCAATCAAAATGGGGGTGGTGGACAGTTGTTTCACGAATCTTTTTACTGTTTCTTGGCAGCGTTGCATGGGGGAACTGATTACCTGTTCAATTCCGTACGCTTCCAGCGCTTCGGCGATAATTTTTGCTTGGCGCCGCCCGCGCCCTGACAGCGGTCGATCGCTGTCGTGCTTCCCGGTGAAGTCGGATCGCTTAACAGCTTTTGCGTGGCGAAGAATGACCAGAGGTGAAGTCGGTGGTAGTTCCAACGCGCGCTGAAGGAATTCCAGGTCCTGCGGGTAGGTCAGGTGGGTGGCTACTTGGTCAACAGGGACCCAGGCGACTTTGTCGACTTCCTCGTCGGGGGCAAAACCGAGGTCCTCTCGGACGTGTGCCCGCCAGTAGTGAACCTCTTTTTCCCCTTCAGGAATGTCATACCGGTCCAACCCAATATTGGGCTCCAGGACGGCAAGAAAGCCGGTTTCCTCATCGCACTCTCGAACTGCCGTGAGCGGAAGGAGTTCAGCTCCGTCGACTTTGCCTTTGGGAAATGACCAATCGTCGTATCGGGGGCGGTGTACGAGCAGTACTTCATTATTGCGAAGGAGAACCACTCCCGCTGCACTAATTATTTGGCTCATGACGCATCTTCGGCATTCATCGCGGT
>DEZY01000169.1:24545-34964 GCA_002365735.1 Actinobacteria bacterium UBA3120 | reverse complement strand
AGGGCAATTGCTCGAAGTATCTCACTTGCACTTACTCGCCCAGTCTCTGTCTTAGCGCAGTGCAGGTCCTTTTTTAGGCGCTTACTTTTCTTTTTAAAGATAGCCCCGAAATGCACTGCAATCGCGAGCCGGTCACAAGGATTGTGGGAAATATTTTCCCACAGGTTCCGGGGTTCGTAGGCACTTGCAGTCACCGCAGGAACGCGAGCCAGATTGATCAGGTCGCTAAATAGGAAAAGGTAGCGATCGCTGCGGCGAGCTGCCTGAAGACTTGATCTGGCTGCCTCAATTTTTCCCGCGAAGTATTGATCAACCGCTGCCGTGGCTTCGCCTCGATCAAGTGGGTCCGATAGTAAGTCAACGAGTGCTCGTGCTTGCACGTGGTGATCTGCCAGCTCGGTCGCAATACTCAATTCACGAATCAGCCACGCGAGATCTTCCATGAGAAATTCTTGTTCAGCTGGGTTGAACCAGTTCCGCAGCGCCTTAAGCAGGGCATCGAGTTCGATCAGTTCGAGGGTGAGCCCATGTGTGTCGCCCGCCATCCTGCTGGTGAGCTCAGCGTGAAAAATCTTGCGAACTTGGCGGGAAAGGGCCCAACGGATCACGTCACATGGCAGGTCGCTCTTATTAGGCGCGGGGAGCCGAGGAATATCAGGTTGCTTTTTTGCGGCCGACCCAAAAGCGCCGGCTGCTTTGCTTACCGAACTAGTTTGGGCTCCCCCATTACGAAGGATCTCGCAGATGAGAAGTGCTTCTGGCAGTCCCACCTCGCTCGTGAGTTCAATTTCTATCTCACGAAATTGATCAACGATTATCTCGTTCCGGGTCAGAGTGACCCGGTCGTCTACCAATTCAATTATTTGACCGGATGGGCCGGTGAGAGCCTGGGGCTTGCGTTCCGTGCGAACGCGAGCAATCGGCAGGACATCGGATCCTTGTAAAACTGTTGACAGCATTTCAAGGAATTCGATGGGAGGCGTTGCACCGGTGGGATCGCGGTGAAGTTCAGTGCGCACACTTGCGCCCTTGGGCTGCCTCCGACGTGAAGTGGGGATTTTCAGGTGCCAGCCGTCATCACCGCCTCCGCTGCGCGTGCGCATTGTGATACCCCACCGCAGAAGGGTCGCATCGGTTGTGTCCCAATAGATGGCATCCATGTTTCGTGTTGCTTCGGTAGTCCAAGTGCCCAGAGATTGTGGGAAACTGGGCAACTCAAAATCTGCTGGTACCCGAAATTTGAATTCCGTTTCCACCTGCTGCTCGGTGGGTGTGGAGTTCATGGTTTTAACTTACCGAGCCAACGCAGGCTAAGAGTCCGCGCCGGTCAAGACCCCGGACTCCAGGGCACTTGAGCGCTTGCTCTTGATCGCAATGAGGAGCTCCTGAATATCGGTAAGACGCTCACCCGCTTCATTGAATAGCCTTCGGGTCCAGCTGCCATCAGCGGCCAGATCCCACGTGGCCGTTCCAGGCGCAAACCCCAAACTCAGCAGGTCTTCGATCTCAGCGATTTGCTCGGGATCGGAAATACTTACCAAGGCTTCAACCCGGCGGTCAAGATTGCGGTGCATCAGGTCCGCGGAGCCAATCCACACTGAAGGATTGCCCCCGTTGGCAAAAGCGAAAACCCGGCTGTGCTCGAGGAAACGTCCCATCACGCTAATAATCCGGACCGTGTCGCTGAGACCGGGCACGCCCGGACGCATGGCGCAAATTCCGCGGACCCAAATATCCACCCGAACCCCAGCTGTGGAAGCCCGATAGAGGGCGTCAATGATCGCCTCGTCAACGAGGGAGTTGCACTTAATGCGGACCCCGGAAGGCCGTCCTTCCAGCTGGTGGGTGATCTCCCGGTCAATCCGCGCGATCAAGCCAGTGCGTACTGAGTGCGGGGCAACAAGTAGTCGGTTGTAGTCGGTGTTCATGGAGTAACCAGAAAGAACGTTGAACAGATTCGAAACATCCTCGCCCACTTGAGGATTGCTGGTGAGTAAGCCGAAGTCTTCGTAGAGACGAGCTGTCTTGGGGTTGTAATTACCAGTACCAATATGGCAGTAGCGGCGGAGTTGATCACCGTCATTGCGCACCACCATGGACAATTTGCAGTGGGTTTTTAAGCCAACTAGTCCGTACACAACGTGCACACCCGCTTGTTCAAGTTTGCGGGCCCAATCAATATTATTTTGCTCGTCAAACCGCGCTTTGATTTCAACGATGGCAAGGACCTGTTTCCCTTCCTCGGCAGCCAGAATCAAGGCGTCAACAATCGGCGAGTTGCCAGAGGTGCGGTACAGGGTTTGCTTAATTGCGAGAACATTTGGGTCGACCGCGGCTTGCTCAAGGAAAAGCTGCACACTGGTTGAAAAGGAGTCGTATGGATGGTGCAGAAGTACATCCTTGCCACGAACAGTACTCAAAATGTCCGGTGCACTTGAACTTTCAACATCGGACAGTGCACGTGAAGTTTTTGGGACAAACTTGCGCTGCTTCAAGTCATCGCGATCCAGTCCGACAATCGTCCACAGCCCGGTGAGGTCCAGTGGCCCAGGAAGACGAAAAACTTCCAAATCAGTGATGTCGAGCTCACTCACGAGCAAGTCAAGGACATAGGGATCAATGTTTTCCTCGACTTCAAGTCGCACGGGAGGCCCAAAACGCCGGCGCACCAGCTCGCGCTCAAGCGCTTTCAGTAAATTCTCTGCGTCGTCTTCCTCGACTTCAACATCTTCATTGCGCGTAACCCGAAATGCGTGGTGCTCACGGATTTCCATGCCAGGAAATAAATCGCTCAAGTGCGCAGCGATGATGTCCTCGAGTGGAACGTAACGAGCGGGTCCCACTTCGATGAATCGTGGCAGCAACGGCGGCACTTTTACACGCGCAAAAAGCCGGTTACCCGTTGTTGGATTTTGCACAACGACGGCGAGATTGAGAGAGAGTCCACTGATATAGGGAAAAGGGTGTGAAGGGTCGACCGCGAGTGGCGTCAAAATAGGAAAAACTTTGGAATCGAAAAAAAGATCCATATCGGTTTTCTCAACTGGTGTGAGCTGATCCCAGCGCAAGACATGAATCCCGGCTTCATTGAGCTCGGGTTCAATCGTGTTAAGGAAATAGTCGGCTTGTTGGCGCTGCAATGCAAAGGCGCGCTCCCAAATATTTTCTAGCACTTCCCTTGGGGTAAGCCCACTTGCTGCGCGTACCGCAATTCCCGTTGCGATCCGTCGCTTGAGGCCCGCTACGCGTACCATAAAAAATTCGTCAAGGTTCCGGGCAAAAATTGCGAGGAATTTCGTGCGATCAAGCAAGGGCAAACCGGGGTCATCTGCTAGATCCAATACCCGCTTATTAAACGCAAGCCAAGAGAGCTCTCGGTCCAGGAAACGACCGGGCGGAAGATCGCCAGCGAAATCCTCCTTGAGAATAATCGCCGCGAGCTCCCCGGTGGGTGGACCGTCAGCGGAGAATTCGGAGATGCTCATGGGGCCATCGTCCCATGTCGGGGGTTCTTTAGGCGAACCGAAGGTGATGACCGACCAAAGCGCAGATTAATTATTGACGTGGGCGACCGAACATGACGTCCGTGTCCCAGTGGACGAACCCCAGGCCCTCGTAGAGGGAGATTCCCCGTTCGTTGGAAGAATCAACATAAAGCATGGCCTGCCGAAGTCCGAGTTCGCGTAAGTAGGTCAATCCGTAAGTGGTCAGTGCTCGACCCAAACCTGGGACTCGATGGGTGGGATCTACCGCGAGCACGTAGACCTCACCGATTGCTTCGTGGCTGTGGTCGGAGCCGTGCAGGCCCGAGCCGTGAACCTTGGTCCAATGGAATCCAAGGATCGCCTCAGACTGGGAATCCACTGCGATAAAGAATCCATCCGCGTTGAACCAAGACTCACTGAGTCGCACTGTAATATCGTGCTCATTCCAACTCCCTTGGTCAGGCAGATCGGTGAAAGCCCGTGCGTTAATCGCCAGGACACCGGGAATGTCGGTCAAAGGATCGAAAGTTCTGATCCGAACCCCCTGTGGGATTTGGGTCGCAGGCAGTGGGGCGAAGAGCGACCGGCGCATTTGCCACAACGAGCGGTTGAGTAGGTAGCCGATTGAGTCTGCGAATGATTGTGCTTTCACCGTTGCGCCGTGTGCCCACAATCGTAATCGGCCGTCTGGGGAGAGCTCCAATGCGCGTTCGACCATCGCGTGCCCTAAGCCTTGATTTCTGGCAGAAGGGGAAACGACCAATTCGGTACTTGTCCCGTCCACAAGATCGGTTATGTCCACATGCGCGTAGGCGGAGAATTCATCGTGTAAAAATCCCAGAATGTGCAGCCCACTTTCACTGGAGTGAAGGTGCAGCCAGGCGTGCTCGCTCAGCGGGCGAACTCCATCAACGGACGTGGCTTTGCTGAGCAGTTGGCTTACCCGCTCCACATCTGCGGAATTAAGTTGCTTGAATACTTCAGTTGATGTAACTGACCCAGATTTAGTCATGATGGGTTAAGACTGCAATTGGCTGGCGCGCTCAGTTTCACTCTCGGGTGACTCAAGCACAAAGCGGTAACCCACATTTCGCACGGTACCGATGAGCGCTTCATTTTCGGATCCAAGTTTGGCACGCAGGCGGCGGACATGGACGTCAACGGTTCGGGTGCCACCAAAGTAGTCGTAACCCCAGACTTCTTGTAGTAAGAGCGCGCGGGTGAAAACCCGGCCTGGATGTTGGGCGAGGTGTTTCAATAACTCGAATTCCTTAAACGTCAGATCAAGTGGCCGGCCATGTAGTCGAACGGTGTAGCTAACTTCGTCAATGTGCAGTGCCCCAAGATTGATTTCTTCGGGGCTGCGAGTCGCATCAACCCCCATCCGGATGTCGAAGCGAGCAACTGCAACCCGCAAACGGGCTTCAAGCTCGGCGGGTGAAGTTATGTTGAGCAGGAAATCATCGATCCCCCAGTCACCTTGAACCGCGGCCAAGTTCCCCTCGGTGGTTACTAGCAGGACTGGCGCTCCCGCGCCGGTATCACAGAGCAGGCGCGTAAAACTTCGCACGGCAGGCAGATCCATGCGTCCGTCCACAAGCAAGACATCGGAGTTATCAACCGCAAGGAGTGAGGCTGGTTCTGCGCCTAAAACTCGAACACTGTGGTTGAGAAGTGCCAATGCGGGCAGGACTTCAGCCGAAGAATGCATGGCGCGGGTCAACAGAACTATCCGCATTCGACCTCCTCAATCTGGTCTCAGAGTACCCATGACCTGTGAATCGTGCAGATAGGTGCCTGTGAAGCCCCCAAGACCAACCGGCAAAATAGGGCTGTGCATTCGGAATTCAGTCTCTATACCCGTGACCGGGTGCGCATTATGGGAACCCATTCAACTTTTGCTCACGCAAAGGAAGATTCGGACCCGCTAGCGCTGGGAATCGTGGTGGCCCACGGATTTACGGGTAATCGGGGGCAGGATCATGTCAAGAAAGTCGTTACTGCTCTGAGGGAATATGGCGGGGTGTTGGCACTGGACCTTCGTGGCCACGGGGAGTCTGGCGGCGAAAGCACCATGGGCATGGATGAAGTGTTAGATGTTGACGCAGCCGTCGTTCACGCGCGCGACTTTGGCTACCGCAATGTGGCAACCATTGGTTTCTCCATGGGCGGTTCAGTGATTTTGCGACAGGCTGCTTTAGCCGAAGGCGCACATGCGCCCGAATTAGTTGTCAGTGTGAGTGCGCCCGCATTCTGGTTTTACCGTGGGACGCGAATCATGCGCGTGGTTCACCGATTAATTGAAACCCAGTCGGGTCGTTTGGCTCTGCGTGGAAAAGGGGTCCGAGTCCGGAGCACCCCGTGGCCCGATCCACCTCCGATCTCACCCGAGGTTGCGGTCGAGCGGCTTGGGGACACCCCCCTTTTGATCGTGCATGGCGATGTCGACCACTACTTCCCTGTTGAGCATGCGTATGCATTGGAAAACGCCATCGAGCGAGCGGGCAATCCGAATGCGCAGGTCATTGTGGTTGAGGGATTCGGGCACGCCGAGACCGCAATCAGCGAAGAGACTTTGGCGCAGATTGGCCAATGGCTCAGGGATCACGTCCAGCCTGAGCTACCTGCTGCCAAGGGGTAGAGTGCAATCATGTTGGAGCAATCATGTTAGAGATCGTGTACACGTCGCTATTGATCGGTGCCATCGGGGCTGCCGGTTGCTTCTCGTTTTACGTTGCGGCGAAACTTTTTAAGGGCCAGGTCTAATCTATGGACACACTTCCCGTTGAAGTCATGCCAATTTCATGGTTGATTGGAAGTTGGGTTGGCGTTGGGTTAGGAACCTACCCCACCATTGAGGACTTTAGATTTGGGCAGGAAGTTGTTTTTTCGTGCGATGGCCGACCATTTCTTAACTATGTTTCCCGCAGCTGGCTCCTAGACGAAGCTGGCGAAAGAATTAAACCTCTCGCATCTGAATCTGGGTATTGGCGACCGCGACCGGACAATAATGTTGAATTAGTTTTGGCTCAGCCGATTGGTTTCTCTGAGATCTATATCGGCACGACCGAAGTTCTGGGGCTCGACGATGCGAAAATTACGAGTGCGCGAGCAAGTCTAAAAACCGATGTCGTGGTTCGCACAGAAAGCGCCAAACCATATACCCAGGGCGAACGCCTTTATGGTCTTTTTGATTCCCAACTTATGTGGACTTTTGACATGGCTGCAATGGAGCAGCCAATGCAAAACCACCTCTCGGCCAAGTTGCGGCCGGCAGTTGAAGATCTGTGATTGTCATGGCATCAATTCCTTGGGAAGACCGGCTTCGTGAACAAGGCTTTCGCATTACACCGCAACGGCAGTTGGTTTTAGAGTCGGTAAATCACTTGGGGCATGGCACCCCCGAAAAAATATTGTCTTCGGTGCAGGAAACAGCATCGGGTGTGAATCTGTCAACAATTTATCGAACATTAGAAGTACTCGAAAGTGTCGGTCTGATCACCCACACTCATATTGGACATGGTGCGCCCGTTTACCATTCGCAGGATCAGTCCCCGCACATTCACTTGGTCTGTGATGAGTGTGCTGAAGTGACAAGCGTTCCAGCAGCAGCGGCGGCGGAATTTTCGATGGACCTGCAAGACACTTACGGTTTTTGTACCCAGATGACCCACATGGCGGTTACTGGTTTATGTCGAGCGTGTGCTAGTGAATCGGAGGTGAAAGACCATGGGTGAAGTTGGGATCACGCCGATTCCTGCGCCTGAGTCCGATCTTGATTTCGGGGTCGCGTGGCATTACGGTGATCCGCACCGCGAGCAGCGAATCCTGCTTGCCGGGGAGGCCAGTGTCGACCTTTCGCATTGGGGAGTGGTCACGGTGACCGGTGTTGATCGGCTCACTTGGTTACACAGTCTCACTACAGCTGATCTTGAGGGGCTTGAACCTCGTGCCTCCCGAACCGCACTGATCCTGAGCCCACATGGCCACGTCGAACATGAACTGCATGTAGTTGACGAGGGCGAGACCACCTGGCTGATCGTTCCACCCAATACTTCCGCAGGGCTGGTCGACTATCTCAACTCAATGCGATTCATGATGCGAGTTGAGGTCTCTGAGGTCAGCAAGGAGTACGCGGTTGTGTGGGAGCCGGTCCGTCAAGTAGATGAGAGCGTTCCGACCTGGCTTACACCAGCAGAATTTGCTGGACTTGATGCAACCAACTCTGGTACACATCGTGGTGGAACGGCCGATAAATACATTGTTGCCCGCCCGGAGCCATTTCTGGGTCGTCAGGTAATTGTGCCCAGGGACAGGTTGCAGAAGCGTTTGGACCAATTTCCTAATCGCGCTGGTACGTGGGCTTTTAATGCAATCCGGGTTGCCGCCGGTGTGCCGCAGTGGGCGCATGAAACTGATCACAAGACATTGCCCCATGAACTCGGTTGGATTGGCTCGGGAGTGCACCTGAGTAAAGGCTGTTATCGCGGACAAGAGACGGTCGCGCGGGTTCACAATCTTGGCAAACCACCGCGACGACTGGTCCTGCTGCACCTTGACGGAAGCGAAAGTGACCTACCCGAGCACGGTGATGAGGTCAGGACTGCAGCTGGAAAAGTTGTTGGTTCTATTGGAACTGCCGCTCGGCATTACGAGCTAGGTCCGATTGCAACGGCAGTGATCAAGCGGTCGACTCCATCTGATGAAACATTGCATGTTATCCATGACGGCAATGTAATTACTGCCAATCAAGAACTTGTTGTCTCCGCCAGTTGATTAGTCGACATCGATAATCAGCGTCATCGGCCCGGCATTGGTGAGTGAGACGTTCATGTCAGCGCCGAACTTGCCTTGGGAAACTTCTGTTCCTAATTCACGTAATTTTTGAGCGACCGATTCAACTAGTGGCTCGGCCACCTCACTTGGTGCCGCGAGATCCCACGTCGGGCGACGACCTTTCTTGGTTGATGCGTAGAGAGTAAATTGGCTGATCACCAATATGGGGAGCCCCAGTTCACCGGCGCTGAGTTCGCGCGGGGAACTCGGTGGAACACATAGCTGATCAAATTGGGAAATAAACTCTTGATCGAAAATGCGCAGACCATAGATTTTCTCGGCCAGTTTGTGCGCCACGGATACCGTATCCGTGTGGGTAACGCCCACGAAAATAACTAACCCGGGACCGGCGAAGGAACCGATTACCTCATGGTTTACCGAAACTTTTCCGTCTATGGCTCGCTGCACTATCGCCCTCATCCACCTAGCGTGTCATGATCTGCCAATGCAGAACGAATCGGCACCTGCGGGAGTCAAGCCTGCGAGGGACAGCGCCTGGCCGCTCGCCGCCTATTCCCGTAATGGTTACACCGAAGGCGTCTTTTATGGACATGCAGTTGTTATTGACCCTGATGGAAGCGTTGCCCGTAGTTGGGGCAGCATCACGCAGGAGTTTTATCCTCGGTCGTCAAACAAAATTTCCCAAGGGATCGCGATGGCCCAGGCCGGTTTGAACTTGCCCCAGCACCTCCAGGCTCTGACGGCCGCTTCGCACTCTGGTGAGCAGTTTCACCTTGACGGTGTGCGGGAAATCTTGGCAAGCGTGAGCTTGACTCCCGCGGCACTTCAAACCCCTGAGGACTTTCCACTTGATCCGATTGAACGTGATGCCTGCGTTGCTCGCGGAGAAAACCGTTCCCCAATTCTCATGAATTGTTCGGGCAAGCATGCCGCAATGTTGGCCACCTGTGTGATTAATGGTTGGGATATTGAAAACTACCTCGCACCGGTTCACCCACTGCAAGTTGCCATGAAAGCAAAGCTCGAAGAATTGTCAGGGGAACGGGTTGTATTCGAGGGTGTTGACGGGTGTGGCGCACCGGTCCATGCCCTCTCCCTTCCGGGACTTGCTCGCCTGGCCCAATCAGCAGTTACCGCACAAGAAGACAGCCCAGAACGGATTGTGGCTGACGCAATGCGTGCACACCCTGAATATGTGGGCGGGACCCGGCGTGATGTCACCCATTTCATGTCTTCCATCCCAGGGCTACTTGCAAAAGATGGTGCCTTCGGGGTGTACACCGGATCTTTTGCGGATGGCCGAGCCATGGCTCTAAAAATTGAGGGCGGATCGGAGCAGGGGCGAAATGCCACAATGGCTGGATTGCTCATCTACCTGGGCGTTAGCGAGTCGGTTGTCCACACCTACTCCGCGCAGCCGGTTTTTGGTGGCGGCAAAGTAGTGGGAAGTATTCACCCCACCCTTACTTGACCTTGCTCACCCGACCTTGCTCATCCGACCTTGCTCATCCGGATTCACGCACATGCACAGTCGGCATTGCCCATTCCGTGGTGATCTCTGGGTCGATCCTGGTCAAATCCGGTGAGGCCCGCCGGATTGGCCGTTCCCCCATCGCGCTAGCGGAAGCAAGCGCTAGCGTTTGCATTTGCAAGCACTTGGGTGCATACTGGGTCCATGGCCGGAATAGATGTCAGTGGACTCGGATCTTTTATCCGAGATCAACGCGATCAAGCGCAAATGTCGCTTCGCCAGTTGGCAAAAGCTGCCGAAGTCTCCAACCCGTATCTGAGCCAAGTGGAACGCGGATTGCGCAAGCCCAGTGCTGAGATTCTCAATCGAATTGCCCAAGGTCTCCGCATTTCCGCGGAAACGCTATACGTACAAGCCGGAATCCTGAGCGATCGTTCAGGCGAGGAAATCGTTACCACAGCGATTGCCTCAGACCGAACTCTCACCGAGCGTCAGCGAACCACGTTGCTGCAGATTTATGCCGCCTTCCAAGCAGAAAACGGCGCAAGCTCGCAGTCCACCACGCAAACCAAACCCCAAGAAAACGAATCAGAAAATGAAAGAGGATCCAATGTCTGAAGAAATGAACACATCAAGCAAATTCAACTTCTTTGGGGTCGACCTGCC
>DEZY01000169.1:12708-24344 GCA_002365735.1 Actinobacteria bacterium UBA3120 | reverse complement strand
TGCCCACTTTAAACATGCCCGCTGTACACATGGATGGCGTGAATACTGCGATTGATGCAGTAAAAAGTGCTGCAAAAGATGGCTACACCTCGGCCACTGAGGCTGCGACCAAAGTTCGCAACGGTGCCGGTCACACGGTCACTCTGGTACGCGAAGCAATTGGCGTCTGAACCGCATACTTCCTACTATCGATTTATGAATCCCGCCGCGAAACCGGCGGGATTCTGCAATTGGGGGAGGCGTCAGTTAGCATCACGGCATGGGATTTGAAACACTCGTCATTTATGCACTGTGGGCCATACTGCTGGCCGTAAAGGTATTTGCCTTATTTGATGCCATTCGCCGACCTGCCGACTATTTCCCGTTTATTGGGCGCCAATCCAAATTGCTGTGGGTCGCTCTTACCGGTGTTTCTGTTCTCGCGGGCTTAGCCCCGTCTCTGGCACTTTCTATCTTCGGGATAGCAGGTACCGTCATTGCCTTGATTTATCTTTTTGATATCCGTCCGAAGATGATTGAGATCACCGGTCGCAAGTACTAGCTCGCGGTCACACTACTTTTTCTTTCCCTGGGCGGCGACGGCTGCTGCTGCTGCAATCGCAGCGTCGGGGTCGAGATACTCGCCACCAGGGATGATCGGCTTGAGATCCTTATCCAATGTGTAGACGAGTGGAATTCCGGTGGGAATGTTGAGGGCAGCGATATCTTCATCGGAAATACCATCCAGATGCTTCACCAGGGCTCGCAGAGAGTTTCCGTGGGCCACAATGAGAATCGTTTCGTTGTGGCGAAGATGCTCGGCAACGATCACATCCTCCCAGAAGGGAATAAGGCGGTCGACAACGTCGGCTAAGCATTCAGTGCTGGGCACCGTTTCTGGCGGGAGCGCTGCGTATCTCAGATCAGAGTTTTGGGCGAATTTACTGTTCGGATCAATAGGCGGGGGAGGGGTGTCATATGAGCGACGCCACAGCAAGAACTGGTCCGCACCGAATTCCGCCAACGTTTGGGCTTTGTCTTTACCTTGTAGTGCACCGTAGTGGCGCTCATTAAGCCGCCAGTTACGAACTACGGGAATCCACAACCGGCCACAGGCGTTTAAAGCAATTTGTGAGGTCTTGATGGCCCGCTTGAGCAAGGATGTAAAAACCACATCCGGGTAGAGGCCAGACTCGGCAATAAGCTCACCGCCTTTTTGGGCTTCACCCCGACCTTTTTCGGTGAGGTCAACATCAACCCAGCCGGTAAAGAGATTTTCGGCGTTCCATTCCGATTCGCCGTGGCGTAGCAGGATTAACGTATAGACCGTTTCGCTCATGTGCGTATCTTGCCCGATTAGGGTCGAGGCTTGGCAAGATGGGCAAAAGCATCGAGGTTCGCGGTTGATTCACCGCGACTGACGCGCCATTGCCACTCCTTTTTGATGGCGGTTGCAAATCCAAGCTCCAAGATCGTGTTGAAAGCGGTGTCTGAATATTCGGCGACGCATCCAACCAATCGATCAATTTCAGTCTCATCTATGGAGTCGAGGGGAACGCGACCAGAAAGGTAGATGTCGCCGTGCTTGTCAACTGCGAAAGCAACCCCGTACATTTTCAGGTTTCGCTCAAGCAACCAGCGGTATACCCCCTCGTGGTTTTCATCTGGATTGCGAGCGACGAAGGCATTGATGGTGAGCGCCGAGGTCCCCACGCTCAGAGAGCAAGTAGTGCTCAATTTTTGCACCCCTGCAATGGTGACAATAAAAACGTTTTTGGTCCGGGTAAATACAAGCTGTGAGTCAGTGAGAAATTTTTCAATTTCATTGATGGCACCGTTCATGGTGATACTCGCGAATTGCTCAACGCCCGGTCGTAGGACTGGATCAGTCCCGAAGTTGTGCTCTCCCAGCTAAAACCAGCGGCATGCATTTTCGCGCCGCGGCGCAACTCATCCATAACATTTGGATTGCTCAGCAATTGGTTCAACACGTGGGAGTAGGCAATCGGGTTATGGCCTTGGATCAGCCGCCCACTCACATTGTCCGCGACCGCCGTTTTCAAACCTCCGACCGCGGAGGCAACAACTGGGGTTCCACATGCCTGAGACTCAATTGCTACTAGCCCGAATGATTCAGAATAAGAAGGGACAACGGTCAGATCGGCCGCTCGGTACCAAGAAACCAGTTTCTCTCGGCTACTTGGTGGTTCAAATCGAATCAGGTCAAGAATCCCCAGTTCAGTTGCGAGCTCACGCAACGCATCGGGTTGATCAAGCCCGGAGCCTGACATTCCGCCACAAATAACCACGACCAGTGAACTTCGCAGCTCTGGTCGCATTGCAACGAGTTCGGCGGCCGCACGAATCAAAATATCCGGTGCCTTCAGGGGTTGGATCCGGCCGACGAAGAGCAGCATGCTGGCGTCCAGAGGGATACCGAGTTCTGTGCGAGCAGCACTTTGGGATCCAGGTGAAAACAGCTCAAGATCAACTCCTGGATTTACAACGTCGATCTTGGCCGGATCTGCGGAGTAAAGGCCCGCAAGTTCGGTGGCTTCAAGCGCGGTGTTTGCAATTAAGCGCTGAGCTACGTCAACAACTTGCTGTTCGCCGATCAGTCGCATGTCTGGTTCTGCCGTGTCACCTGTGGCCAAACCAAGATTCTTTACTCGTCCCAAGGTGTGCATTGTGTGCACCAATGGCACCCTCCAACGTTCGGAAGCGAGCCAACCCACTTGACCTGAAAGCCAATAGTGTGAGTGGATCAGGTCGTAGTGACCCTCGGGTTTGGAAGCTTCAGTGCGCAGCACGCCAGCAGTCACGGCGCAAAGCTGACCAGGGAGGTCGCTCTTGAGCAGCCCCTCGAATGGGCCTGCAGTGATATGAACCACTTGGACGCCGGGCGCGATGTCAACCATTGGAACCAGATGTGAAGCAGTTGCGCGAGTGAAGATATCTATCTCGATACCGCTTTGCGCGAGACGCTTGGCGGTCTCCACCACGTAGACATTCATGCCACCGGCGTCGCCGGTACCTGGTTGGTCAAGGGGTGAAGTATGAATGGACAGGAGTGCGACGCGCATGGGTTGAAACCTAGTTGGTCAGTGAGACAGCGACGTATGGTTCACCGGTGACGATAGTGACCACGCGCTTGGACACAGACACGGCGTGATCGGCGTAGCGCTCATAAAAGCGAGAAAGAAGTGTTACGTCAATTGCTTCTTCTACCCCGTACTTCCAGGACGGAGAAAGCACGATGGTGAAGAGTTCGCGGTGTAGGCGATCCATTTCCTCGTCGTGTCGAGCGATGTCTGCACACAGGCTGACATCTTTTGTTGCAATGACAGATCCAGTCTTGGAAACAATTGCTTCAGCTAGTCCGCCCATTTCGGCAAATGTCCCGCGTACTTCCTGGGGAACTGAAACCTTGGGGTGTCGCATGCGAGCCTGCTTGGCAACGTGTTCTGCCAAATCGCCCATGCGCTCAAGTGAACTCGAAATTCGCATTGCGCCAAGAAGTACTCGAAGGTCGGTGGCAACGGGTGCCTGCAACGCAATGAGTTCAAAGCAGCGCTCGTCGATGCTGGCAGTGAGGATATCAACCTTGGCATCGAAATCAATTACGGCTTCGGCCAATTGCAGATCCGCATCTAGCAGTGCCTGGGTTGCTCGGTTCATAGCTGAACCGACCAATCGAGTTACTTCAACTAGATCGGCATTGATGTTTTCAACCTGCTCGTAGTACGCCTCGCGCATATGTCCTCATCTCCTCTAAGGTGCACTAGCCTACGCCCATAAATACCCTTCGCGAACGCGGTAAGTGAATAGCGAGCAAACACACGGTAAATTTTAGGTTCACTTGGTCAAACCTTGTCCAAACTTTCAGGCCTTGGGCCACTTTTTGGGAAATGTTGTTTACCTAAGCCCCTATTGTTAGAGATGTGGCATTGCGAAAAAAAAGCGAGTTGGAGGGTGAGAGCCCCCGTCCGGCCGCTATGTACCCGGCTGTTTCCGAAGAAGTCGTGCGGATTCTCTCGATTATTCCCTCCGCGTCGCTCGTCGTCGCACCCGATGGCACGGTCCTGCGGGCAAGTTCGCGCGCCTTGACCCTGGGGGTCGTAAGCCGAAGCACGATTGCGATCCCCGACATTGCGGAGATCGTGTTGAAGGTCGCCAATGACGGCTCGCCACGTGAACAGGTGCTGCGCGTGCGCCGTCCACCACTAGGCCGTGAACTACTTGAAGTGCGGGTTCGAATTGCGCCACTGAGTTCCGGTGCAATCTTGGTTCTGATTGACGACCTCGCTGAAGAGCGCCGGGTTGATGCCGTGCGACGTGACTTTGTTGCAAACGTGAGTCACGAACTAAAGACCCCGGTTGGAGCCCTTTCCCTCCTGGCCGAAGCGGTCCTAGCCGCGGCCGATGACAAAAAGCAAGTGGAACACTTCGCGGAAAAGATGCAGGCCGAGGCCACGCGGCTAGGTAGCCTCATTCAAGACGTAATCGATCTCTCGCGGCTTCAAAGTGATGACCCCATGAATCGCGCAGAGCTGCTAGAAACGGAGTTTCTCATAAATCGAGCTGTTGAAGAGGTCAAGACCCTTGCCGGTGGTTTAGGTGTTGAGATCATCCGGGGAGAGCCGGAAGCGTCAGTAATTTTGGGTGATCGTGGACAACTGCTTACAGCACTTCGCAATCTACTAACAAATGCGATCAGTTACTCGGCCGAGAACACCAGGGTTTCGGTCACTGCGCGCGAGATCGATGGAATCGTCGAAATCTCCGTTAAGGACGCTGGTCTGGGAATCCCGTCACATGATCTCGATCGAATTTTTGAACGTTTCTATCGGGTTGACCCGGCACGTTCACGTGGAACCGGTGGAACAGGGCTTGGATTGGCCATCGTCAAACATGTATGTCAAAACCACGGTGGTGAAGTAACAGTGTGGTCTGAAATTGGGACCGGTTCGACATTTACGTTACGAATCCCTTCTTACACCCCAATGCTCGATGATTCGCTTGAATCCCACGAATTCACGGTCGATACTCTCTCCGTAGTGAAAGGTAAAAACTCTTGACACGTGTACTCGTTGTTGAAGACGAAGACTCATTCTCAGACGCACTCTCATTCATGTTGCGGCGCGAAGGATATGAAGTATTCGTGGCCACCGATGGCAATGCCGCCATAAGTGAATTCGATAAGCACGGTCCCGATCTCGTGCTACTAGATTTAATGTTGCCGGGCATTTCCGGTACCGAAGTATGTCGAATCATTCGTGGAAAATCTTCGGTGCCAATCATCATGCTTACCGCCAAAGATGGTGAGGTTGACAAAGTGGTTGGCCTTGAACTCGGCGCTGATGACTATGTCACAAAGCCTTTCTCGTCACGGGAGCTCTTGGCCCGAGTGCGCGCGGTTCTTCGTCGACATGGGGAGCCAGAAGAGTTACTCCCTCCAACGATTGAAGCAGGCTCAGTCCGGATTGACATTGAACGGCATGTGGTCTCCGTCCGTGGAGAGAACGTCACTATGCCGCTCAAGGAATTTGATCTCTTAGAGTTTCTTGTTCGAAATTCGGGCCGGGTACTCACCAGGAATCAGCTGATTGATCGAGTGTGGGGTGCGGACTACGTCGGAGACACCAAAACCCTCGACGTGCATATCAAGCGCCTTCGGGCAAAAATCGAAATTGATCCGTCCAGCCCTGTTCATCTTAATACAGTTCGTGGCTTGGGATACAAATTCGAGATCTAGTTTGGTAGCCTCCGCTTCGTGAACTCACCGTGGTAGGTCTAGGGACGATCATCAATGTTTGCGCAATTGTGGTTGGCTCACTGATTGGTGTTGGCTTAGGCCACCGACTTCCTGAGCGAACCCGCGCGGTCGTTACCGACTCACTGGGCATGCTCGTGCTCGTTATCGCAGCGTTGAACATTGTCGCCTTGCGGAATCAAGATTGGGTGGATGAAGTGGGTGGCTCTGCGACCCTTCTCATTGTTTTGGGTTCACTGATTATTGGTGGAATCATCGGATCTTTCCTGCGGATCGAGTCACGCCTTGAATCTGTTGGCGGCTGGTTGCAAACTAAGTTTTCACGGGGACAGGGATCCGCTGGCCGCGCCCGCTTTATTGAAGGTTTCGTGGATGCCAGTTTGATTTTTTGTATTGGACCGCTGGCGATTCTTGGCGCGCTCTCTGACGGATTAGGAACAGGAATTGATCAGCTAGCCTTAAAAGCATCCCTTGATGGTTTCGCTTCAATTGCATTTGCTGCATCGATGGGATGGGGTGTGATTGCATCCGCCATTTCAGTGGGAGTTGTGCAGGGCTTTTTCACAATCGTTGCGGTGTTCGCCGGCCCTTTCCTGTCCAACGCAATGATCGCGTCGATCACGGCAACCGGCGGCGTGCTGCTGATCGGGGTGGCGCTTCGCGTTTTGCGGATAAAGTCTGTGGCGGTGGGTGATTTATTGCCCGCACTAATTGTGGCGCCAATTCTCACCGTGATTGTTGCGGCATACGTGTAATGCGCCCGGTCAGTTAGGTGTAATTAGTTAGGTGTAATTCCCTCATAGATACCGGTTGGGGGCACGATCATGATATTGGTACTGGTGATCCCAGCATTTGCGAATTGAAGGCCGAGTGGGACATAGGAACTCATGGGCGCATTGAGCCCATCCAAATTTACGTAGTTAGTCGAGTCCCAAGCGAATGAAATCGATTGACCGGGCGCAATGTCAATTGAGTTAGGGGTAATGGTTGCGGGCAGATTAGCCAGGACCGCCGCAATCAACGTGTCGGAATCATCGCCTTGATTTGTGATTCGCATCAGCACGGTTGCGTTTCCGGCCTCGTCTTGGATTGCAGTTGCATTGTCGACCACAATTTGGCCAGCTTTCATAACATTTCCATTGCCCGATGGCTGGGTTGCTTGGACGTTTGTTGTCGCGTCTTGGCCGTTGTAGCAACCGGTGAGCCCAAGGCTCAAAAGGGACAAGCCGGCGGCGGCCAGGCCAACTTGTCGAAGACGGGTGGGGCGAGGGTTTGGGCTAGGTCTGATCACAGGTGCAGGGTACAAGGATCGTGTTGGCAGCCTCCATGCGCGCTCGGGATTCCCCCATGGACCGAGAGACGCTACTCACTGCCGAATCTGGACCAGGAGCGCCGTGGTAAACTCGGGTCTTCGAAAGGGGCCCATCCATATGGCTTTTAAGGTCGGCGAAACAGTTGTCTACCCCCATCACGGGGCCGCACTCATTGAGGCGGTCGAGATGCGAAAGATCAAAGGCGAAGACCGGGAGTATCTGGTCCTGCGGGTTGCGCAAGGGGATTTAACCGTCCGCGTACCCTCTGAAAACGTTGATCTGGTTGGGGTCCGAGACGTTGTCGATGCGGCAGGACTGGAACGAGTATTCAGCGTTCTGCGCCAGCCCTACACCGAAGAACCCACTAATTGGAGCCGCCGTTACAAGGCGAACCTGGAAAAGCTTTCCTCGGGTGATGTGATCAAGGTTTCGGAAGTCGTTCGCGACCTGTGGCGCCGTGAACAAGATCGCGGGCTCTCAGCGGGTGAAAAGCGAATGCTTGCTAAGGCGCGCCAAATTCTGGTGAGCGAACTGGCCCTTGCCGAAAAGACCGACGAGGTCAAGGCTGAAGAAATACTAGATGAGGTCTTAGCTTCCTAAGAAAGTTGGGAAAGTGAATCGCACCGCGGCACTTGTCCCGGCAGCTGGTCGCGGCGAGCGATTAGGGCCGGGAGAGCCAAAGGCATTACGCGAGATTGCCGGTGTCCCCATACTTATCTATGCAGTGAGTGCCTTAGCGTCTGCTCGAAGTATCGACCTGGTGGTTGTCGCTGCTCCGCAAAGCGATGTGGAATCGGTGACGGCCCTGTTGTCCCAGCAAAGTTTCTCAGACAAAGTCAGTGTTGTCGCCGGTGGTGACACCCGACAGGAATCTGTTGCCCGTGCGCTCATTGCTTTGCCGCCTGATGTTGATGTTGTCCTCGTTCATGATGCCGCCCGACCACTTGTCCCAATTGAATTGATAAGTGCTGTCGTGGGTTCAGTTCGTGCGGGGAATCCAGCAGTTGTTCCCGGGCTTAGTGTCACTGACACGATCAAAGAAGTAAATGAGCAGGGCGATGTTCTGGCAACCATAGATCGCAACCCATTGCGCGCGATCCAAACACCACAAGGATTTGACCGAGAGCTATTGCAGCGTGCTCACGCCGAGCTTGATGAATCCCAAGGGATCTTCACGGACGACGCGGGTTTGATTGAGGCGATGGGAGTTCGGGTCAAGGTCATTGAAGGTCACGTGGAAGCAATGAAAATCACTCGACCATTTGATCTGGCAATTGCCGAAACCATTATTGCGAAAAGAAGGGCGAGCGGTGTCATTACCTAATCACCCTCTGGTGGGAATTGGAACGGATGTGCACGCTTTCGCGGCCGGGCGTCCGTTGTGGATAGCGGGATTACTGTGGCCAGGTGAAGTGGGACTTGACGGCCACTCAGATGCTGATGTCGCAGCCCATGCAATCTGTGACGCACTGCTTTCCGCAGTGGGCCTGGGTGATCTGGGTGCCGTATTTGGAACAAGTGACCCGGCTTGGGCGGACGCTTCCGGAGTGAGCCTGTTGGCCCACGTGGGAGAGCTGGTCAAGTCACATAAATATGTGATCATTAATGCGTCCGTGCAGGTAATTGGTAACTCACCGAAAGTAGGCACCCGGCGCCAAGAAGCGCAAGATGTCCTCTCGGCTGCAATCGGTGCACCCGTTCGAGTCTCTGGGACCACATCAGATGGGCTCGGACTTACTGGGCGCGGTGAGGGAATTGCCGCAATTGCCATCGCCAGCGTGATCGCACGCTAAAGCAATTGGGGCGCACTGTGAACTCACTAGTAATGTTCGCAGCGTGACTTTACAGATTTATGACACATCGACGCGTTCGTTGCGGCAGTTTATTCCCCGGGAGAGCGGCAAAGTGGGTCTTTACCTGTGCGGGGCGACCGTGCAGGCCCCACCGCATGTCGGACATATTCGCAGCGGAGTGGCATTTGATGTGGTGCGTCGCTGGTTAAGTGCACAGGGATACGACGTGACCTTTGTTCGCAATGTCACCGATATTGACGACAAAATAATCCACAATGCCGGCCACGATGATGTCCCCTATTGGGTAGTCGCTTTTAAGAACGAGCGAGCTTTCACCCAGGCTTATGCGGCGCTGGGATGTCTAGCTCCAACGGCGGAACCGCGCGCTACCGGTCATATCCCTGAAATGATCGACATGATGCAAGAAATTATTGATACGAATCACGGATATGCCCAGGCCGGTGACGTTTACTTCGATGTCCGCTCGGATGCTTCCTATGGATCTTTGAGTGGCCAGAAGATTGATGACATGTTGGCGGCCAGTGACGCCGTCGCACAGGGAAAACGCGATCCGCGTGATTTTGCCATGTGGAAAGCGGCAAAGGCAGATGAACCTCATTGGGAGACGCCTTGGGGTCCGGGCCGGCCTGGTTGGCATATTGAATGCTCGGCAATGGCGCGTAAATATCTGGGTGACTCATTTGATATTCATGGTGGGGGGATTGATTTGATCTTTCCGCACCATGAAAATGAGATTGCTCAATCCCGAGCCGCTGGTGATTCATTTGCGCAGTATTGGATGCATAACGCTTGGGTGACTACCGCCGGTGAGAAAATGAGTAAGTCGCTGGGCAACTCGCTGTTAGTGAGTGAAGTATTGAAAAGAATCCCACCAATTCATTTGCGCTACTACTTGGCTGGCTCGCATTACCGCTCTATGTTGGAATTTTCGGACGCAGCGGTTCAGGAGGCCGGGATAGGTTTTGAGCGCGTTAGTGGATTCATCACTCGTGCGATGGAAATGTTGAAACTCTCGACGGTTGAAATTGATAGTGATTCCCGCGCCGAGAAGTTTGATGCGGAAATGAACAATGACTTTGGGGTTCCCAAAGCGATTGCTGTTATCCATGAAGTTGTGAGGGCCGCGAACTCTAAGCTCGCGGAAAATGACACCGAAGGGGTGCGAGCTGCACTGGTCTCGGTGGTCAGCATGCTCGATGTGCTGGGCATGAACCCACTTGATGTGCAATGGGAACAGGAGCAGTCCAGTAATCAGGACGTTATTGGGCAACTCGTTCAGGTCGCCATAGACCAAAGAGCAGATGCGCGCGCACGTAAAGATTTTGAAGCAGCAGATGCAATTCGTGACGAACTCGATCGAATCGGGATCGCCCTTGAAGACACAAAAGAAGGTGTGCGATTTAGTATTCGTGCCCCGCAATCTAAGGAATCACACTAATGGCAGGTAACTCCCAACGACGTGGTGCAATGCGCAACCCTGGTTCCAAAAAGGGTGCAGGCGCTGGGTCCGGCGGTAACCGCAAAGACAAACTTGACGGTCGTGGACCAACTCCGAAAGCGGTTGATCGCCCACATCACCCCAAAGCGAAGCAAAAGAAAGCGGCTGAACGGCGGGCAGCAACCTCCCCTGTGGGTACCGGCGGCCGCAGGGTGGAACGCACAAAAGCCCGGGTTGCTGGACTACTCATGGGACGCAACTCAGTTGTAGAAGCCCTCAGAGCAAAAGTGCCAGCGAATGCCCTCTATGTTCAGTCGAAAGCAGATACTGATGACCGCTTTCGCGAAGCACTGAAAACTGCACTGGCCGCAGGAATCCCATTGATGGAGGTTCCTCGCCCCGAACTTGACCGCATGACTGAAGGTGGTGTGCATCAGGGTCTTGTTCTTACAGTTCCCGACTACAAATATGCAGACCTCAAATCAATTGAAACCACGCGCTGCATCATTGCGTGTGATGGATTAACCGACCCGCGCAACCTGGGAGCCATATCCAGATCCGCTGCCGCTTTTGGGGCCGAGGCAATTCTTCTTCCCGAACGACGCAGTGTGGGCGTAACCGCGACTGCATGGAAGTCATCAGCCGGTGCGCTGACAAGAATCAAGGTCGCGCAAGTGACGAATTTGAGTCGCTCCCTTATTTCACTACAAAAATCGGGCTTCATCGTGATCGGACTTGCAGCCGAAGGCTCAACCCCTCTACAGGAAATTAGGGCTGACATTTGGCGGGACCCGGTTGTAATCGTGATTGGGGCTGAAGGCGCTGGCCTATCCCGACTCGTCAAGGAAAACTGTGACTGGCTGGTCAATATTCCTATGGCTAAGGGCAACGAGTCCCTTAATGCGTCAGTTGCAGCATCAATCGTGTTGCAGGACATGTTCCGGGCCAGAAACTAACCGCAAACCAGCGCAACTCCATTGGGGGCATGCGATATTGCTGACCGAGCTCAACTTTTCCACTGAATAGCCCAATTATTATTCTGGGCACAAAAACCCCCACCGAAGTGGAGGGTTAACGTTTGGGCCCCCTTGCGGATTCGAACCGCAGACTTCCTCATTACAAGTGAGGCACTCTGGCCAGCTGAGTTAAGGGGGCGGGCTGCGGCCATAACGTACCGTATTGGTTTTATCCCCTTACGTTTAGCCATAACTCTCTGCGCCGCCATTTTGCTTCTTTCTTAGTTGGATACTCCTTCTCACCGGTCTGACTGAACCTGGTCAAGGATCTTCATCCCTAACGGGTTCCATTGTTACCCGCTC
>DEZY01000169.1:10360-12567 GCA_002365735.1 Actinobacteria bacterium UBA3120 | reverse complement strand
TGGCCCGGTACTTGCGCGCGGTGCCTACGCGAATCGCAGGGCCGCATGGTTGGATAAGCCCGTGAATGAGAGTGCGCCAGTTTCTGTGACACGTCAACGCCCGCTTCCCGCAATGCTCATAGCTGCGGTTGTCAGTCTGGCGGTGGGTTATGTAGTTCTTGAATTGGTAAATGCCGGAATCCGACTCGTGTGGGAGACCATTCCGGGCACGTGGACGCAGACCCCAGCGTGGTACGTAATTGGGGTCTTGTTGATTGCCGCGGTGCTTGTCTATTTAGTCCGTCGGTTTGTCGCGGACAGTGGCCACTCCCCCATTGGTGGGATCAAGGTCAGCGGCCTAACGCCCAAGGAGTATCTCGGAGCGATCCTGGCAATTTTCGCGTCGCTGTGGGGTGGAGTGGTACTTGGACCGGAGGTCGCTTTGGTGGCGACCGGTTCAGTGATTGGTGGAATCGCAGCCAAGTCCATGCGAATCACCGAATCAAAAGTGGTGACAAAAGTGGTCGGTGTGGGAGCCTTGGGCGGGATTCTTGCCCTCTTTGTTGAACCCTTCATGAGTGGCAGCATGAAGCTGGGCAGCGCCCCCACTGCAATCGAAGTCGATCAACTCGGGTGGGCGGTTTTGGTTGCGCTCATTGCAACAGTGGCGGTCACAATTGCCCGACTTTTGGCCGCTTTAATCGCCCGAGCTTCACAGGCTGGCCCCCATTTGCCCATCTTGGTCGGCGCGGCCCTGATCATTGCTGCGGCAGCGCTACTGATGCAAGCGTGGACCGGTCAAGCGGTTATTTATATCACTACATCTGGCGAGGATCTGATTACTGATCTTCCGACTCTCACATCAGCCCCGACGGTTGCTGCCATCATTGCGTTGAAAACAATCGCCTACGCAGTGTCCCTTGGCGCAGGTTTTCGCGGTGGTCCGTTTTTCCCGGCAATGTTTGTGGGAGCAGCTTCGGGCCTACTAATTGCTCTAGTAATTGATGGCGGTCCGTCCGTGCCGGCCGCAATAGTTGTGGGAGTCATCGCAGCAGTTATTGCAACGGCCCCCATGAAGTGGCCAATCGCAATTTCCTTGGGTGTGGTACTTGGTTTCCTCATGGGGACGTGGACCCTTGTCCCTGCAGCAATTGTCGGCGCGATCGTGGCGCGGGCTATCCCTCGATTGGGTGACCGAATTTCCATACCAGCTCATAACGGCTAACGGTCTTGGACCGTCTTGGATGTTCTTGTGCAGCGGCGAGACAGGATGCCCACCTCTGCGATTAACTAGGGTCATGCGGGCCGCCCGGTATGAACAAATTGGAACGGCACGCGAGGTCCTCAACGTCGATGATTGCCAGGTGCCAACTCCTGGCCCCGGTCAGGTACTGGTGCAGCTCGCATTTTCGGGAATCAACCCAACGGATGTTAAGGCGCGCAGCGGTGCTGTGCCGAGGGTAATTGATGAATTCCAGATCCCCCATCATGATGGCAGCGGAATCATTAAATCGGTGGGTGACGGGGTCGATTCTGGCCGGGTAGGCGAGCGGGTCTGGGTAATGCTCGCCGCGAGTGGCAATCGTTATGGCACGGCGGCTCAGTACTGCGTTGTGATGAATGATTTTGCGCAGCCATTGCCGGACTCGGTCTCATTGGAACTTGGCGCAACTTTGGGTGTCCCGGCGGTTACCGCGGCTTATTGTTTATTTGCCGATGCCCCGATTGCTGGCCAAACAATTCTGGTGAGCGGGGGAGCGGGTGCTGTGGGTCGCGCAGCGGTGCAGTTAGCCAAGTGGGCGGGTGCTCGTGTCTATACGACCGTGAGCAGTGACGAAAAAATGCAGATCGCAACTGAGGCCGGGGCAGACACTGTTGTCAACTACAAACAAAAGGGTGCAGTGGATCAACTCAAGGATCGAGGCATCTCTCGAGTCGTTGAAGTCAATCTTGCCGCAAACTTAGAACTTGATCTTGCGATTTCCCAACCAGGCATGAAGATCCTCTCCTATGCCGCGGACGGTGAAGACCCGGTATTTCCTCGCCGAGCGCTTATGAATTCCTGCATAACTATTGAATTCATGATCCTCTACAACGTGCAGAAGGAAAAGTTTTGGGCCGCTGTGGAAAGTGTCAATCAAGCTTTACGTGATGGTGAGTTGAACATGCCCCCGGTTTCGTATTTTTCATTGGACGAAATTGTGACAGCACATGAAAAAGTTGAAGCA
>DEZY01000169.1:9900-10164 GCA_002365735.1 Actinobacteria bacterium UBA3120 | reverse complement strand
GAGCGAGCGTTATTGCGCATCTAGTTCGAGAAACAATGCGGTGATCGCCCGCCACACATCATGAAATGTGTTGTACATAGGAATCGGTGCAAGCCGGATTATGTCCGGGTTTCGGGCATCACCGAGCACGCCATGATTTTGGTACATACGCTCAATGAGTGCGAAGGGTTCAATCGGCACCCGGATCGAAAGTTGTGCGCCGTGACGATCGGGGTCACTTGGTGTAATCACGTGCACCCGGTTTTGGGCGTCGAGTGCGGCAAC
>DEZY01000169.1:7668-9632 GCA_002365735.1 Actinobacteria bacterium UBA3120 | reverse complement strand
CATGCCAACATCAGAAAAAACTTCGAGGGCGCTCAGGGCAGGAGCCATAATTAGGACTGGCGGATTGGACACCGCCCAAGCTTCAGCGGTCTCCAGAGGGTCAACCACAGGGTTCATCACAAATCGAGTCTCAGGTTTGTTCGTCCACCAACCTTCCAGCCGCGGCAACACGCTCGTGTGATGCTTTACGTGGATGAATGCTCCGGCAACTGAGCCCGGACCGGCATTGAGGTATTTGTAGGAGCACCAGGCGGCGAAGTCAACGCCCCAATCATGCACGTTCATGGGGATGTTTCCGGCCGCATGGGCAAGGTCCCACCCTGCGTACGCACCCACGTCGTGCGCGGCAGCGGTGATTGTCGGGATGTCCATGAATTCACCCGAGTAGTAGTTGACGGCGCCAAATAAAATCGTGGAGATTTCTTCACCGCGCTCGCGCAAGACCGCAACGACATCTTCGGTGCGCAGACTGTCTTCACCCTCACGTGGTTTTAGGCGAATAACATCCTCGTCGGGGTCGCGGCCACGAAATGCAACGTGCGAGCGAATCGCGTAGGCATCCGAAGAGAACGCATAATCTTCCATAACAATTTTTCGACGTTGATCACGTGGTTGATAAAAACTAGCAAGCAACATGTGCAAGTTGATTGTCAAACTGTTCATCATGACGATTTCGTGCGGCTCAGCCCCGACGATTGCGGCGGAGGATTCGGCTAGCAGCGACGGAAATGCCATCCAGGGGTGTGCCCCATGTGAATGTCCTCGGACGGCAAGTGTCGCCCATGAATCAAGTTCCTGATCGAGCGCGGCCCGAGTAGATTTGGGTTGCAACCCCAATGAGTTGCCAGCCAGGTAGGCGATGGGCGTGCCCAGTGAATCTGTCGGTAGCAAGTATTGATCTCGGGCAAGTGGCGGATCAAGATTGCGATCTCGATTAAGAGCGTATTCCTCGCTGGCGAACTCTGTTGACGCATCCATGTTCCTAGTCTCTCGCAGGTGCCTGATCATTCGCGACCGGACGTAGACTCAATCCTGTGATCACAGGTTCTAGGTGGCAGGTGTCGCCGTGGATTTAGTTTTCCCTGGAGCGATCTACCCGGTTCAGGTCGAAGGCTTGCCCTGGTGGCCCCTGTTGCTGGTTGGCATAGCCCTGATCGTGCTCAATGTTGTGAACAACCGGATTGCTCCACAGACGCATTATCTGCTGTGGGCTTTTGTTGGATCGGTGGTTTTGCTCGCAATTGGGCTCCTTGACGGGAGTGACTTCACCGATATGGGTTTGGGTTTCTCTTATTTACTTCCTGGCTTGGTGTGGGCGGGGGTTTCGATCGCGGCTGTCACCTTGCTCTACTTGATCGGGTCCGCGTTTAAAAAGACGCGAGAAGCTTTTGCCGACCAGCGAATTGGGGCTTTGTCGGGGGGGAAGCTACTTTTTCAATCACTGGTCGAAGTGCCACTTGGTACGGTCTTGTTGGAAGAGATCGCTTTTCGAGCGGTGCTATTTTCGATGCTCGCCCGGCGCTTTGACCTGACGACATCAATTGTGATTTCGGCGATTGCGTTTGGGCTGTGGCATATTTTGCCCAGCATCGGAACCCATGAGGGGAACCCAGCTTTGGGAAGTGTGGTGGGTTCAGGTCGTCGCGCAAGTATCCTTGCTGTTGTGGCGAGTGTGGTCACCACCACCTTCGCTGGCATCCTGTTCACGCTCATGAGGATTTTTTCGGGAAGTGTCATCGCCCCGATGGGCTTTCACTGGGCCACTAACGGGTTGGGTTACGCTTTTTCGTGGGTTCTCTTGCGTTCTCGAAGGGGCAGCTAGGGTGAACTTGCAAGAAATCTGCCAAATATTGGCCAAATGTCTGGGGGTGAATGACAAGCGTGTCATTTGACGAATACGATAGAGACCCCGAAGAGGAGATCCTCGAGGGTATTGGGTCGTTGGAGGAAGCATTAATGTACGA
>DEZY01000169.1:4800-7522 GCA_002365735.1 Actinobacteria bacterium UBA3120 | reverse complement strand
GAGGAAGCATTAATGTACGAGTCCACAAGTGTTCGCTCGAATCCAGAGGCCTCTGGTTCTGGGCTTTCCGAGCGCGATCAGGCAGTTCTTGGCTTTGAGCGCCAATGGTGGAAGTACTCCGGCGCGAAGGAAGCCGCCATCCGTGAGCTTTTTGACATGAGCGCAACGCGCTACTACCAGTTGATCAATTCGTTAATCGACACCCCCGAGGCTTTGGAATTTGACCCCATGTTGGTGAAGAGGCTGCGCCGGATGCGCTCAAGTCGGCAGGCCTCCCGCAGTGCCAATCGCGCAAATATCCGCTAATTCCCCATCGATCACTGGCATTTGGATTCGGAACAAACACGCTTAGGATGCCCCATCATTTTGTTTCTCAGAGAATCCGTTTTATCCTGTATTTTTAGGTTGATCACCCATCGTGTGTAAAGGAGAGAATCTTCGTGCAGCAGCAGCGTCGGCTGACTAAAGGACTTTCCGCAATCACCCTTGCCGCGGCGCTCATTGCGGCTCCGCTACTAGCTGCCCCCGCGCAGGCAGCGCCACGGGCGATTGTGGTGTGGGTGAGTGCCGAGTACCAAGAGGCGGCGCAGGCCCTGTTCGCCAAGGGTTACAAAAAGCGTGCCATTGATGTCCAAAGCCACGACATGTCAACCATTACGGCCGACCTTCAAAACGCTGATCCAGCCAACGCACCCGACATTGTATTGATTGATGGAGGGCAGGTCGGAGAATTGGCCGCCAACGCACTTATTGCCCCAGTTGAAATTGCGCCGGAAACCACACGGGCTCTATCCAATATCGCGATCAGTACTTTCCGAGTTGCTGATGCACTCTTTGGAATGCCAATGCAGCGTCAGAACTTGGCGCTTGTCACGAACGCCAATTTGATTCCAAAGGCACCCAAAACCTTCGAGAAGCTTTCCACTATGGCTCTCAAAACCGTCGCTGACGGCAAAGCAGATATTGCCTTTGCAGTTCCACAGGGGATTGAGGGCGATGCCTATTCAACCTATCCACTCTTCGCCGGACTTGGTGGATTCGCCTTTGGTACCACGGATTATGGCAGCTACAACCCAAAAAAGATCGGGATTAATAACAAAAAGTTCGTGAAAAATCAAGGTCAAATCAATCGGTGGAATAAGAGCGGTTTGATCAATTCAAGTGTGACTGCCGAAGAAGCGCGCATCGCGTTCACGAGCGGCCGCACCCCTTTTTGGCTCGCGGGACCTGAAGAAATTGCAACTCTGAAGACATTGAATTTCCGGTATCGCATCACTCAAGTGCCGGCGATTGTCAAGGGCATTAATGCGGCCCCTTTGATGAAGTCCATTGGTTTCGCGGTCACGAGTTTCGCCAAGGTGCATAAAGTTTTACCCGCATCGCGCGACATCGTTACCAACAAGAGCACCACCATTAAAGCCCAAAAGACCTTTTATGAAAAGTCGCCTTACATTGGGTTGCCCGCCAATTCACGTGCGGCGGCAGCAACCCCGGACCGAGTGCTGCTTGCATTTGGTTCGGCGGCTCTGGGAGCATCGGCGTACCCCAATATTCCCGAGTGGGGTCAGGTTTCCCTGGCGCTTTCCGGGGCGTGGCGCGACAGTACGCGTGGCGGGGATGCAATCCGATCCCGCAAGTCATTTGCCGCCGCTAAGGCCCAGGCTGTGGCTGCGTTGACACCGGCCCCGGTCGAGACACCGGCCCCGGTCGAGACACCGGCCCCGGTCGAGACACCCGTTATCCCCTAGCGGGCCGGAAAACTCGCCAAGTGGCTGATCGGTAGCTGATCAGTGGCTGATCAGTGGCTGGGGGCAAAGCCGGCCCCGTCCACCCGAACAGCTGGCCGGAGCCCAGGCGCGCAACCGCCTCAGTTGGCCTTTTTGGGTCGATCTAGGCCGTAATGCCCCCATGGATTTGCACTCTCACCCCGAGAGTGCTAACTTTTGAGTTAGCACTCTCCCCATGAGAGTGACAACTCAGAGAACCTAATTACGGCAGTTTCCGAAAGGAATACCCTCATGGCAAAAATGATTTCATTCGACGAGGAAGCCCGTCGGGCACTTGAGCGCGGAATGAACGTGCTCGCTGACGCAGTCAAAGTGACCCTTGGCCCCAAAGGACGCAACGTTGTTTTGGAGAAGAAGTGGGGAGCCCCCACGATCACCAATGACGGTGTATCCATTGCTAAAGAAATTGATCTTGAAGATCCATATGAAAAAATCGGCGCAGAGCTGGTCAAGGAAGTCGCGAAAAAGACGGATGATGTCGCAGGCGACGGAACTACCACGGCGACCGTCCTCGCGCAGGCACTCGTCCGCGAAGGTCTACGCAACGTAGCCGCTGGCGCAAACCCCATGGGTTTGAAAAAGGGCATTGAGCGTGCAGTAGCAATCGTGAGCGATGAACTGCTCTTGATGGCAAAGGACGTGGAGACCAAGGAGCAGATCGCATCAACAGCAGCGATCTCGGCCGGAGGCGACATGGAAGTGGGCGACCTGATTGCTGAGGCAATGGATAAGGTCGGCAAAGAAGGCGTAATCACCGTTGAAGAAAGCCAAACATTCGGTCTCGAGCTGGAACTGACTGAGGGCATGCGCTTCGACAAGGGTTACATTTCCCCGTACTTCGTCACCGACACCGAGCGCATGGAAACGGTGCTCGAGGATCCCTACATCCTGATTGCAAACTCCAAGATTTCAGCAGTGAAAGACGTACTGCCGAT
>DEZY01000169.1:1636-4664 GCA_002365735.1 Actinobacteria bacterium UBA3120 | reverse complement strand
GTTGTGAACAAGATCCGTGGCACTTTCAAGAGCGTTTCAGTTAAGGCCCCAGGCTTTGGCGATCGCCGGAAAGCAATGCTTCAGGACATCGCAATCCTCACAGGCGCCCAAGTCATCAGTGAAGAAGTTGGTCTCAAGCTCGAAACCACCACTTTGGATCTCCTTGGCAGTGCCCGCAAGGTCGTTGTGACCAAGGATGAAACCACAGTTATCGAAGGTGGCGGAGATGCTGACCAGATTCAGGGTCGCGTAAACCAGATTCGTGCTGAAATCGAAAAGAGTGACAGCGACTACGACCGAGAGAAGTTGCAAGAGCGTCTGGCGAAACTAGCCGGTGGCGTTGCAGTTATCAAGGTCGGCGCAGCCACCGAAGTGGAGCTCAAAGAGCGAAAGCACCGCATCGAAGACGCAGTCCGAAATGCAAAGGCTGCTGTCGAAGAGGGCATTGTGCCTGGAGGTGGAGTTGCGCTTATTCAGGCAATGAAACTCGCTGGCAGCAAGATCGATGCACTGGGCCTCACCGAAGAGCAAGCAGTCGGTGCAAACATTGTTCGTGTCGCTGTGAGTGCTCCGCTCAAGCAGATTGCTGAGAACGCTGGACTTGAAGGTGGAGTTGTCGTGGAGAAAGTCCGCGAGCTACCTGCAGGCCAGGGCCTCGACGCTGCAACCGGTGAGTATGTCGACATGATCGCGGCTGGAATCATTGATCCTGCCAAGGTCACGCGCTCAGCACTACAGAACGCTGCCTCTATTGCAGCCCTGTTCCTCACAACCGAGGTTGTTATTGCTGAAAAGCCAGAAAAGTCTGCAGCGGCTATGCCAGGTGGAGACATGGGCGGCATGGGCGGCATGGACTTCTAGGGAAGCCCTAACCAACCTGGACTTCAATAGGTCCACCTGAAACCCGGTAGGGGAGCAGCTCGTATTCCGAGTTGCTCCCCTACTTTTTTGCCTAAATCGTGCGCTGGCTCACGTCCACTAGCTCAGCTGGTGAGCATTGTTAACGAATCACAGAATGTAGGTGGACGATTCATCCATTACCCGCCTTGCTCGGAAACTTGTTGACGGATCATTTGCAGCGAAATTTCATCACGACGAGAATGATGCGCTCATGATTGCCACCCCAACCGCCGAGTAACTGTGGGTTGCCAACTGCGGAGATTTACTCCAAACTGGGCAGGTAGATTGTGATCGAAGTTCTCAGAAGGGGACACCTTGAGGGTTAATCAAATAGCAGCGCTTCGGCGAGATCACTTTCCGGTTTTTGAGCACAGGACATATCTAAATTCGTGCTCCCAAGGAGCACTTGCCAGTGAAGTGAGAGCGGCCTACGAACTTTATCTTGATCAACTAGAGGAGTATGGCTCGTTGTGGGAAACGTGGGTTGGCATCCAAGAAGACGTGCGAGGTCAGCTTGCCCAAGTTTTCGCAACTCAGCCAGACCAAGTCGCGGTCACAACTAGCGCTTCGGCGGCCGTCAACGCCATAGCGAGTTGCTTTGATTTTCGAAAAGGTCCGAGCAAAGTGCTAACAACTTCACTCGAGTTCCCTACCATCGGTCAAATTTGGCATGCTCAGGAAAGGAACGGCGCCGAAGTAGTACACATTGCCGCGGATCCAGATAATCGTTTGCCTGCTGAGCGAATCGCAGCAGCGATTGATGACAACACGGCAATCGTTTCGGTCACGCACGCCTGCTATCGCAATGGCGCCATGAACGACATCAAGGCGATTGTGAAGGCTGCACATGACCGAGGTGTCCCAGTTCTCGTTGATGCTTATCAAACTTCTGGTGCTGTGCCAATTAACTTTGAAGAGCTTGGTGCAGATTTCCTGGTGGGCGGGGTGCTGAAATACATGTTGAGTAGTCCTGGAGTTGGTTTTGCACTAGTTAACAACCAGACAGTTTCTGAGTTTGTCCCTACAACCACTGGCTGGTTTGCTGCGCGAGACATCCACTCCATGGAAATTGACAGATTTGATCCGGCGAAGGATGCTAGACGATTTGAGGCGGGAACGCCCACCGTGCCTAGCTTGTATGCAGCTCAGGCTGGCTTAAAGCTCCTACTCGAGGTTGGTGTGGAAAATGCTTGGGCTGTATCAAGTCAATTGCACGATCAACTTCGTGCGGGTGTGAGCGAGTTGGGTGGAATCTGCGCAACACCAGACGGTCCGGGGGAGCATGGCCCGATGTTGGCGGTCGTATCGACAGATGAGCACGCACTCGTTAATGCCATGGAGCAAGATAATGTTGTGGTTTCTGGCCGTGATGGAAACGTGCGCGTAAGCCCGCACTTTTACAATAACTCCGATGACATTGAGGCAGCGCTGGCCTCTATGTCTAAGAACAGACACCTGCTTGCGACTTCAGAAAGAATAATTCGCTGACCAAATGGGAGGCTCTTGACTGAGCGGTAGGTTACGAATATGGAATTGCAGGGCTTATTCACGTTCTTGGCAATCGATGGTGCAGATGTGCGACTTAAAAGTGGCGGCTCAAGCATAATTAATGTGGAGATCAAGGCACCGGTTCGATCGGGGAGACTGCATATTGTTGATTCCATCGCAACTATGAATTTGGTGTTGGCTTTGGACAAACTTAAAACCGGGAATTTTTTCACCGAAGCCGCGGCCAGAACGTTCATCGGTAGTTACAACGCCCATGACCTAGTCTTTCAGGGTTCTGGACCGCGCAGCGGTAACGCTTATGACGTCTCGGGGAATGCACAAGCAGGGGAACTGGATGTCGAGATCTCACTCGCGATTACCGTGGTGGCGAATTCTCCGCAGACCGAGATTGAGCTGGTGGGTTCGGCGGCCTTTGGCCGGGTTCACATCCCATTGCCGGGTATTGGAACGGTGGAAAATTTGAACATCGATATTGATGCGAGATTAACCGTTAGCGAAGCATAATCGCCAAAACCGAATTGCTGCGGGGTATCTGGAGACCCCTTATCGATGACACTTCGACCCGGCCAACCACCGTTACTTACCAACCTTCGTTGATTTGCATCGTTAGTTTGCATCG
>DEZY01000169.1:0-1343 GCA_002365735.1 Actinobacteria bacterium UBA3120 | reverse complement strand
CCCTTCACTGATTCTCCGACTGTCATTCTGAATCACGTGTGTGATCTTGAACCCGGATTGTTTGTTCAGTCAGCGTTAGCCATGCTTGATCCGGCAGCGTTAAGTCCAGGTGATGCCGTCCGATATTTACAAGTCCATGATCGGGTCGCTTCCTGGTGGGCAAGCCGGCAATCTGCCGCATTGGTCGCTGCTGCCGGTCGGACTCCCTCCCACGAGGAGTTTGTGCTTTTAGACCGACTCTGTGATACCGAGCGAGAGGTTCGTATTGCTGAACGAGCCCGTGATGAGGTTGCGGCCGCATTACGGTGGGGTTCGGTCACGGCTCAAGCCCGTATCGATCAAGCCCGTCTGCTTGTAGGGCCGTTGGAGTCCACCCAGGTTGCATTGTCGTTGGGGGAAATCACTTCGGTTCATGTCCGTGTAATCGCTGATGCTGCCCAACGATTGTCCACGTGGCATTCGCTGGAGCAAGCTATTCATAACGCAAGTCGCAAAGACACCCCTGAGAATCGAGAATCGATTGCCAAGGCCCAGTCAACTTTTGACTCTGATTGCGCAGCTCTGCAGAGTCGCGTATTGCCTATTGCCCGGCGCCAAGGTATTTCGCGCACCAAATCCAAAGCAAATACGAGTATTGACATCATTGACGAACAAGGTCAAGCCCGGCGGAAGGCTGCTGCTCGTCGCCACCGTGACGTGTACGTCTCGCCGGATACTGATGGTATTTCCACTTTGATCGCCCGCTTGGACACCCTTACCGCGAACGCAATCATGAGCGCGGTGAACGCATCCGTGGCCAATCCCGACATCCCCGGGTCATGTGACGCGACCGTCGGGGAACGGCGCGGGGAATCATTGGCAGCGCTCATCTTCGGGACCCAGGTCTCCCCCACAGGCACTGGCGTCACGCACGATCACAGCACGGGTAGTGGTTGCCTGACGCCAATTTCGGTGAACATCAGCGTTGACCTCACGGTGCCAATCACCGAACTGGATACCAAAATTGGCCCAGATTCGCTCGACTGTGACCTGCGGCACCTATTAGCCGACCCGGGAGTGAACGTATTCGCTCGGCCGGTATCGATCAACGATCACGGCCACATTCTTGATGTTGGACGGAGGCGATATCAGATCACCGGGTCGCTACGCCGGCTGATCATCGCTCGTGACGGGACTTGCCGCTTCCCCGGGTGCAACCGCAGCGCGGTTCGCTGCCAAATTGACCACGCAATTGGGTGGGAGGATGGCGGGCGCAGTGATGTGGGCAACCTTGGTGCATTGTGTGTGCGACATCATCAACTTAAGACCCACGGTGGGTGGGAACTCACTAACAGCAAACGCGA
>DEZY01000103.1 GCA_002365735.1 Actinobacteria bacterium UBA3120 | reverse complement strand
GATGGAGCGCCGCCAAAGAACAGCACCAGCGTGTAGCGCAGGAAGATTGCGAGTCCGATACTGACAATCATTGCGGCAATCAGTCCAGTTTTGCGCCGTCGCAGTGGACGCCACAGGATTCGATTTTGGCCCCAGCCGTATACGAATGCCGCAAAAACGATCGCGATCGGAGCGGCGATGATGATGTTCACACCCGCCGTGTTGATGGCTAGCGCGGTAAATGCGCCCAGTGAGAGGAGTTCGCCTTGGGAGAAGTTGGTCAAACCNNAACAAGACCAATGTGTACCGCAAGAATATTGCGAGCCCGATACTGACAATCATTGCTGCAATCAGGCCTGTTTTGCGGCGCCGCAGGGGACGCCAAAGGATTCGATTTTGGCCCCAGCCGTACACAAATGCGGCAAAAACGATTGCGATCGGCGCGGCGATGATGATGTTCACGCCGGCCGTGTTGATGGCTAGTGCGGTAAATGCGCCGAGTGAGAGGAGTTCACCTTGGGAGAAGTTGGTCAAACCAGTGGTTCCGAACACTAGGTTCATGCCCACAGCGCCGAGGGCTATGACCAGTCCGTAGAGGATTCCGTCGAGAAAAAGTTGAATGACCCGCTCCGAAGTTCCGGACTCAACTTCACCAATACCGGACTCGCCGCCCTCAGACAGGCCAATGAGTACCCTCTTTTCCCCACCCAGGACCAAAAGTGAACGGCTTGCGTCCGCCTCGTTATTGAGGGTGATTCCTTCGGGCAAGGTCGTGAGATCAATTTCCACCGTATATGTGCCGCCTGCTGGCAGCGGCACCACAAACGCACCTTCGTCATCGGATGTTCCCGAGGTAGTCACCCCATCTGCGTCAATTGCCGTAATCACAACTCCGACCACCGGTTCGCCCCCGGGCGTGCTCAGGGTTCCGATGATGGTCGTCTCGGCCGCGTTCGCTGGCGAAAGACTTCCCGTGATCATGAAGGCGATGGTTGCCAGGAGCAGAACTCCCATAGCTAGTCGAACGCGTTTAAGCACGTGTGCTGACCTCCGGGTCTCTTTCTGAACGTGGTCTGGATCCATCACTGACTCCAAATGAAACTTCCCGCGGACCGTGGGACACAAGTGGAACTCGACGAACGATACCCATATCTGAGCCCCAAGCACAGCCATTTCGCTGAAGAAGTTCGATTGTTATCGAGTTGTGAGTGTTTCACGCTGATGTCCACTCCACGCGGTATCTAGGGAACAAATGCACTTGCAGCAATGGGTTAGGTCCGTTTTTCACGGGCCATGGCCGTCAGACGTGCGGTGCACACCCGCTCACCCTGCTCATTGCAAATAGTGATGTCACTGGTGAGAACAGTTTTTCCCGCACTAATCATTGTGGCGACACCGGTGACAAGACCATTTCGGGCTGACTTGTGATGGGTGGCATTTAAGTCGATCCCGACCACGAGAACGCCCTCGCCCACTAAGTGATGCGCGGTAACCCCCGCGGCGATCGAGCCCAATGTTTCGGCGAGGACCGCGCTGGCGCCTCCGTGCAGGAGGCCAAAAGGCTGCGTGTTCCCGTGAACTGGCATAGTTGCCGTGACCGATGCCAACCCTTCAGCATCCAGGCTCGCACCTGTAATGACGATTCCCATCCGCTCACCCAGAGCGCCCATTCCAATTGCTTGGACTTCCGCGGTGACATCTGTTGAACCCGGTTCCATAATCTTCGCCATACTGGGAAATCTTAGGGCGTAGAAGGGCAACTAGTATCGCGCTATGGCGCAAAGTCGATTACTTCTTATCGATGGGCACTCGATGGCGTACCGGGCCTTTTATGCTTTGCCCGCGGAAAATTTCAACACCACGTCCGGCCAGCCAACAAATGCCGTGTACGGGTTCACGTCAATGTTGATCAATTTGCTCAAAGAATATGACCCAACTCATATTGCAGTGGCCTTTGATGTGTCTCGTCGAAGTTTTCGAACTGAACTTTTTCCAGAGTATAAGGCGAACCGTTCTAAGTCTCCGGATGAATTCAAAGGACAGGTTGAGCTTATTAAACAGGTGTTGGATGCGATGGCAATCGCGCGTGTGGAAAAGGACGGGTACGAAGCCGACGATCTTCTTGCCACTCTCGCTACCGAAGCGACTGCGGCTGGTTTTGCCACCGAAATTGTTACGGGGGATCGGGATTCCTTCGCATTAGTTTCGCCGCAGGTGACGGTGCTGTACCCCAAAAAGGGCGTCTCGGATCTGGCCGTGATGACGGAAGATGCCATCGAGGTCAAATACAAGCTAAGCCCGAGCCAGTATCCAGATTTTGCCGCACTGCGGGGGGACCCGAGCGACAATCTTCCGGGGATTCCCGGAGTGGGCGAGAAAACCGCCCAAAAGTGGATCAGTGAGTATGGATCTTTGAGCGCATTAGTTGACAGGGCAGACACTGTGAGCGGGAAAGTCGGTGTGTCATTACGCGAAAATCTTGCTCAAGTGCTGGTCAATCGTCGGATCACTGAGTTGGTGCGCGATGTGCCACTTGATCTCAGTGTCAACGAACTTGATCGCCGAACATTTTCACTCGTTGAGATTGATCAATTGTTTGACACCTTGCAGTTCTCGGCATTGCGCACGCGCGTGGCCAAACTGCCCGGTGCGGTCCAGCCCGGACCTTCTGAAGGCGCATCGGACCCAACTGTGGCGATCCTGCCAGAAATCGAACGGACAGTGTTCGCGGATGCAGCACTGCTGGATCTAGACGCCCTCGATGGTCCCATTGCCGTTGCGATAGAGGGAGATTTCGCGTACGGGTCTGGTTCAGTGAGCGCCATCGCCGTGTGTTCAAGCCACCAGATACACGTTGTGCACACTGCTTCCGCCCAGCAAAGCACCGAAGCGCTGAAATGGTTAAGTACCTGTGCCAATCAGATAACTTTCCATGACGGAAAAATGGCTTTGTGGGCACTCGCCACCGCAGGGATTGACATTTCATCGTTTAAGATTCACATGGACACGGCGTTGGCTGGCTATCTGATTGATCCGGGCCAACGGTCCTATGCATTGACTGACTTGGTGCAGCGTGAGCTCGGTCGCAGCCTTGCCGAGCCAGAAGACCAGTTGTCGATGTTCGGTGAGAATGACTCCGTGGCGAACTTAGTTCAGTCAGCCACGTTGATTTGGGAATTGGGAAGGGTTCTTTCCCTTAAAATCGTGGATGTGAAATTGGCATCACTTCTGGTTGACATGGAAATTCCAACAGAAGTTGCACTGGCCCAAATGGAGCATATTGGTATCGCCGTTGACGCAGATTCGCTTAATCTTTTATCAACTGAGTTCGGTGAGCAGATGCACCTTGCTGAGTCCGCAAGTTTTGAGCTAGTTGGCCATCAATTCAATCTGGCGTCTCCTAAGCAGTTGCAAGAAGTTCTTTTTAGCGAACGAGGGTTGCCGAAGACTAAGAAAATTAAGACCGGTTTCACTACCGATGCGGAGGCATTAAGCAACCTCTATGCCCGGACACATGACCCGCTACTCCAACACTTGTTGGGTTGGCGTGAAGACTCCAAACTACGTCAAACCGTCGAAGGGCTCATCCCACTCGTTGACGATCAGGGGAGGATTCACACCACCTTTCGACAGACGGTGGCTGCCACAGGTCGGCTCTCTTCGATGGATCCCAATTTGCAAAATATTCCGGTCCGAACAGAAGCAGGGAGACGCATCCGCGCCGCTTTTGTGGTCGGTAAAGGTTTTGAGTGCCTACTCACTGCTGACTACAGCCAGATTGAGCTGCGAATTATGGCCCACCTGTCCAAAGATGAAGCCCTGGTCGAGGCATTCAGGTCCGGTGAGGATCTACATGAAAGTGTGGCTCGGAAAGTGTTTGATGTGACGGATGTGACACCGGATATGCGACGGCAAATCAAGGCCATGTCCTACGGGTTGGCGTATGGACTTTCACCTTATGGTCTGGCCGCCCAGCTCGATATTTCAACGGAAGACGCCAAAATTATGATGGAGGACTATTTCCGTAGATTTGGCGGAATTCGCGCCTATCTTGCCGAAGTTGTGGAAGTGGCCCGAGGCAAGCTTTATACCGAGACCATGTACGGGCGGCGGCGGATGCTCCCAGATTTGGCGAGTGAAAACCGGCAACGTCGTGAGATCGCTGAACGGATGGCTTTGAACGCACCAATTCAGGGCAGTGCCGCCGACATCGTCAAAATTGCGATGCTTAAGGTCGACCAAGCCCTGCGGGGGGCTCGATTCCAATCCCGCTTGCTCTTGCAGGTACATGATGAACTTGTGCTTGAAGTGGCTGAAGGGGAGCGTGAAGCGGTGACGCAACTGGTGAGTGAGCAAATGAGATCTGCTGCTCAACTGCTGGTACCCCTGGATGTCAATGTGGGAACCGGACCCAACTGGGATGCCGCCGCCCATTAAGAATTGGTGAGCCATTAGGCTCACAAGGCTCCATCCGTTCGGGGATCAGACCTAGAATCCTCATAAATAAGGGCGTGTGGACATCCACAACACCTATCCACCGGAGCTACTTTCTCCATGACTATACCAATCGAAACCTCAACAGCACCCCAAATTGCCATTAACGACATTGGCACCGCCGAGGATTTCCTCGCGGCAATCGACGCCACAATCAAGTACTTCAACGATGGAGATCTCGTCGAAGGAACCGTGGTTAAAGTCGATCGAGACGAAGTTCTTCTTGATATCGGATACAAAACAGAGGGTGTAATACCTTCGCGTGAACTTTCCATCAAGCACGACGTTGACCCCAGTGAAGTGGTGTCCGTCGGTGACAGCGTGGAGGCACTCGTTCTCACGAAAGAGGACAAAGAGGGCCGCTTGATTCTGTCCAAGAAGCGCGCACAGTACGAACGCGCATGGGGCACGATCGAGAAGATCAAGGAAGAAGATGGTGTTGTTGAAGGGCTCGTGATCGAGGTTGTCAAGGGCGGCCTGATCGTTGACATTGGTCTGCGTGGTTTCCTGCCCGCATCACTGGTTGAAATGCGTCGCGTGCGCGATCTACAGCCATACATTGGCAAGACACTCGAGGCAAAAATCATCGAACTCGACAAAAATCGCAATAACGTCGTTCTTTCCCGCCGCTCGTACCTGGAAAAGACCCAGAGCCTGGTCCGCCAAACCTTCTTGAACCAACTTCAGCGAGGTCAGATTCGTAATGGCGTTGTATCCAGCATCGTCAATTTCGGTGCATTCGTTGATTTGGGCGGCGTTGACGGCCTCGTCCACGTGTCCGAGTTGTCATGGAAGCACATTGACCACCCTTCAGAGGTTGTCCAAGTGGGCGACGAAGTCACGGTCGAGGTTCTCGAGGTCGATATGGACCGCGAGCGCGTGTCGCTTTCCCTCAAGTCAACCCAAGAAGACCCTTGGCAACACTTCGCCCGCACCCACGGGATCAACCAAGTTGTGCCTGGCAAGGTGACCAAGTTGGTTCCATTCGGCGCATTTGTCCGCGTTGACGAAGGTATCGAGGGTTTGGTTCACATTTCCGAGCTTGCCGAACGTCACATTGAAATGCCCGAGCAAATTGTTCAAGTAAATGATGACATCTTTGTCAAGGTAATCGACATCGATCTTGAGCGTCGCCGCATTTCGTTGTCGCTCAAGCAGGCAAATGATTCCTCCGACGCACAGGCTGTTGAAGAGTTTGATCCTTATCTGTACGGCATGGCACCAGCGTTCGACGAGGCCGGCAACTACACAGGGCCTGCCGGGTTCGATCCTGAGACGGGCGAGTGGAAAACCGGCTTTGAAGAACAACGTACCGAGTGGGAGCGCGAATACGCCGAGGCTCATGCGCGTTGGGAAGCTCACCGCAAGCAGATGACCCAAGCGAAGGAGGCTGACCAGGCCGCCGCGGTCGACTCCGGCGAGGCCAGTGCCTACTCTTCGGATGCAGCGTCTAGTGAAGGAACCTTGGCTGACGATTCATCTCTCCAAGCCCTTCGGGACAAGCTCACTACCGATTAATTTTATGGCTCACCCCATGCCTTTTGTCGTCGGAGTCACCGGTGGCGTTGGGTCGGGTAAATCAACGGCAGCGTCGTGCTTGAAAAAGCACGGCGCTGTTGTAGTTGACGCCGACGAAATTTCACGCACTCTCACCACAAACGGCTCGCCAGTTATCGCGGAATTGTCCGAGGCCTTTGGATCGCAAATTCTTCATGCAGATGGTTCACTTAATCGCCCGGTACTCGCGGCCCTTGTTTTTGGCAATCCAGAAGCTCTCAAAGGTCTCAACGCCATTATGCATCCACGAATTCGACAAGAGGCCATGAGACAGATTGCAGCGTGTGCGGCAGATCAAATAGTGGTCTACGACATGCCGTTACTGATTGAGACAGATTCAGTTGAACTCTGTGATGTCGTGGTGGTGGTCGATCTTGATCCCGAGGAACAAATCGAACGGCTCGTTAAAGATCGCGGAATGAGCACGGAAGAAGCCGAAGCAAGGATTCGAAGTCAGACTACCCGCGAGAAGCGGAAACTGGCAGCTACTTGGGTGATTGATAACAGCAAGAGCACCAAGGAACTTGAGCAAGAATGTGCTTCCGCGTGGCGGGAAATCGAGGAGCGGGCGCTTAAGGTTAGGTCGTGACCCGGCCGGTAACAGATCTCAATCGAACCGTTGCACCGTTTGAGGTGATTTCCCCGTTTCGACCCGCGGGGGATCAGCCAGCGGCGATCGAAGCACTGGTTAAGCGGATCCAATCCGGTGAGAAGAATTCCGTTCTTCTGGGGGCAACTGGTACCGGTAAAAGCGCAACGACTGCGTGGCTGGTGGAGAAGTTGCAAAGGCCAACATTGGTTATGGCTCCCAATAAGACACTTGCGGCGCAACTTGCCACCGAATTCCGAGAGCTGTTACCGAATAACGCGGTCGAGTACTTCGTGTCTTACTACGACTACTACCAGCCAGAGGCATATGTTCCACAATCTGACACGTTTATCGAAAAAGACTCCACGGTCAATGCGGAAGTCGAGCGGTTACGACACTCAGCGACGAACAGTTTGCTCACCAGACGTGATGTGATCGTAGTAGCCACGGTTTCGGCAATTTATGGCCTTGGGACACCTCAGGAGTACGTAGACCGGATGATTCGACTCAGGGTCGGTGAAGAATTTTCCCGCGATGCGTTGTTGAGAAGCCTGGTAGGGATTCAATACACCCGAAATGACATCGCATTCACGCGTGGAACTTTTCGGGTTCGGGGCGACACCGTGGAGGTTTTCCCCGTGTACGAAGAGAATCCAGTTCGGATTGAAATGTTCGGTGATGAAATCGAACGCATCATGACCCTGCATCCGCTCACCGGTGAAATCCTCACCGAGGACCAAGAGATGTATGTGTTCCCGGCAACGCATTACGTCGCGGGACCTGAGCGCATGTCGCGGGCAATTGGTGAAATCCAAGTGGAGTTGGAGGAGCGGGTTGCTGAATTTGAAAAACAAGGAAAGCTTCTTGAAGCTCAGCGCATCAAAATGCGCACAACATTCGACATCGAAATGATGCAACAGGTCGGTTTTTGTTCGGGAATCGAGAATTACAGCCGATTCATTGATGGTCGCGATTCGGGGAGTGCGCCACACTGCCTGATCGACTATTTCCCCGAAGACTACTTACTCGTCATCGATGAATCCCATGTGAGTGTTCCGCAAATTGGAGCCATGTTTCAAGGTGATGCCAGCCGTAAGCGCACACTGGTGGAGCACGGGTTTCGATTGCCCAGCGCAATGGACAATCGCCCCCTAAAGTGGCAGGAGTTCGAGGACCGAATTGGCCAAGCCGTCTATTTATCGGCCACCCCCGGGCCTTACGAACTCACGGCGGTTGAGGGCGAGGTGATCGAGCAAGTGATCAGGCCAACAGGCCTGGTAGACCCAGAGGTTGTGATTAAGGCGACCAAAGGTCAAGTCGACGACCTAATGCACGAGATTCGCATTCGCGTGGACAAGAATGAGCGAGTTTTGGTCACAACATTGACCAAGCGCATGTCGGAGGATCTGACCAATTACTTGTCCGAGCACGGAATCAGGGTGGAATATCTGCATTCTGAAGTTGACACGCTTCGCCGGGTAGAACTGCTCAGGGAATTGCGTTTAGGAGTCTTTGACGTTCTCGTGGGCATTAACCTCTTACGCGAAGGACTGGATTTACCGGAAGTATCTCTGGTCGCGATTCTTGACGCTGACAAAGAGGGTTTCCTGCGCTCGGGTACCTCCCTAATCCAAACCATTGGGCGCGCCGCACGAAACGTGAATGGCGAAGTTCACATGTATGCCGACAAGATCACCGCTTCAATGGCCAAGGCGATTGACGAGACGAATCGTCGTCGGGCAAAACAGGTCGCCTACAACAAAAAGATGGGTGTAGATCCGCAACCGCTTCGCAAGAAGATCGCCGACATCACTGACATGCTGGCTCGTGAAGAGGAAGACACAGCGATACTGATCAGCCGCGAGAAGCCACAGACCAAGAGACACACTCCCAGTGGTGACCTCGTGGTGCTGATTCAAGAGCTGACCGATCAGATGCGTGCCGCTGCAGGTGAATTGCAATTTGAACTTGCTGCCCGTTTACGTGACGAAATTTCCGACCTTAAAAAGGAATTGCGGGGAATGCAGTCCGCCGAGGCCAACTAGGACATGGAAACTTCCATTGCCCTCTGGCTAGTCACGATTGCCGGCATAGCGGCGCTCATGGCTTTAGATTTTTTTGCAATCACTCGTAAACCGCATGAAGTCAAGTTCAAAGAGGCGGTTTGGGCCTCAATATTTTACATTGGTATCGCAATTGCGTTCGGGGTGTTCATTTATCTGTGGCAGGGCTCTCAATTCGGAACGGAATATTTTGCCGCCTACCTAGTCGAGAAGTCACTCAGTATCGATAATCTGTTTGTGTTCATCATAATTCTGACCCAGTTCTCGGTTCCGTTTAATCTGCACCAACGGGTCCTCTTGGTTGGTGTCGCCCTCGCGATTGTTCTGCGCGGAATTTTCATTGCCATTGGTGCTAGTGCCCTTGCGTATTTCTCGTTCACCTTCGCAATCTTCGGCGCGATACTGGTGTGGACAGGTGTTCAGCTCATGCGACATCGCAACGAGGACCCTGACCCCCACGACAATCTTTTAGTGCGGATTGCCCGAAAGCGATACCGATTCTCGGAGGCCTACCACGGCTCCTCGCTGTTCATCACAGACAACGGGCTGAGGTACGCGACACCATTATTGCTCGTAATGTTCGCAATAGGAACCACAGATCTGCTGTTCGCACTTGATTCCATTCCGGCGACGTTTGGCGTTACGCAGGAGCCCTATCTGGTCTTCACGGTAAACGCATTTGCATTGTTGGGGTTACGAGCGTTGTACTTCCTGTTGCGAGGGCTGTTGGACAAGCTGATCTACTTGTCGTTAGGTCTGTCAATCATCTTGATCTTCATTGGGATCAAGCTCTTCTTGACCTACTTTCACGAGCTGAATAGTTCAGTTCCGAAAATTTCCACCAATGCCAGTCTGGGTGTTATCGCCCTCGTACTGGTTGCCGTGTTTATCGCCTCGGCGGCCAAAATTAGGTCCGACCCGACCGCTCGAGGTCATGTGGGCCGAGTCACCGAAGGCGAGGTGGACGAAGAAAGCTAAGGCGTGCATTCACCAACCTCTGGTTTCCCATTCACCCAGGGAGCCTCGCTCCATTCCCACATGTGTATCTGCGCCGTGCCCCGGATACACCCAGGTTGTGTCCGGCAGCACGTCAAAGACCTGCGACTTCACGGCATTGAAAAGCGTGGCGAAATCCTGGGGGTTGGCCGTTTTACCAATCCCACCCGGAAAGAGACAGTCCCCTGAGAAAAGATGGCCGTACCCGAGCGGGTCGTCATAAAAGAACATGCTGGCGCCGGGAGTATGTCCACCAGTGGTGAGTACCTTCACAGTGACATCGCCGAAAGTCACAGATGATCCTTGCTCGAGCGCTTGATCGGTGGGGACATTAATCGCCGTGACGTCGGCAGTGGGCGCGTAGGTGCGTGCTTGCGTTGCTGCGATCACTTCGGCGAGCGCATCCCA
>DEZY01000096.1 GCA_002365735.1 Actinobacteria bacterium UBA3120 | reverse complement strand
AGTTCATCTCCGGATGCGATCATGGGGACACCGCCAGAAAGGAATAGGGTTGCCAAGAAATTTCGCACCATTCGTGCCCGAATTTCTCGGATACCCGAGTCTTGGATGGGGCCTTCGGCTCCAAAATTGTATGAACGGTTGTTGTCGGTACCGTCGCGATTGTCTTCACGGTTTGCTTCATTGTGTTTGTGATTGAAGCTGACGAGGTCCAGCATGGTGAAACCGTCATGGGCGGTAATAAAATTGAGCGAGGAATGGGGATCAGCCCCCTCGCCACCATAAAGGTCCTGTGATCCTGAAAGGCGCCACGCGATTGCGGCAATGCCACTTTCCCCGCGCCAAAAATCTCGAACGCCATCCCGGTATCTGTCATTCCATTCACTCCACAGTGGGGGGAACGACCCCAGCTGATAGCCGCCCGGGCCAACGTCCCAGGGTTCGGCAATCAATTTTGATCGACGCAAAATCGGGTCCTGGGAAATCGTGGTCAGGAAATTTCCGAGCATGTCAACTTCGTGAAAAGACCGAGCCAAGGTTGAGGCAAGATCGAATCGGAAACCGTCCACGTGCATTTCAGTCACCCAATACCGCAAGGAATCCATGATGAGTTGGAGCGCCTGTGGTTGTGCAGCATTAATCGAGTTCCCGCAACCGGCGAAATTCATATAGTCTCCGGTGTCGGTGAGACGGTAAAAATCTTTGTTGTTGATCCCCTTGAAGGACAGGCTCGGGCCGAGAGCCCCGCCCTCGGCGGTGTGGTTGTAGACGACATCAAGAATCACTTCAATACCGGCACCGTGTAAGCCCTTTACCATGAACTTAAAGTCGTCAATCTGATTTCCGGGGGTACTGGCATAGTCGGCATGTGGAGCAAAAAACCCCAGGGTGTTGTATCCCCAATAGTTGGAAAGTCCGGTATCCATCAAGTGAGTTTCATTGACAAAGTGCTGCACGGGCAGTAGCTCAATTGCACTCACCCCGATGTGTACGAGATGGTCAATGACTTCTTTTCGAGCAATTCCTCTAAAGGTTCCTCGTTCATTTTCGGGCACTGACGGATGCAGGTAAGTGAGGCCCTTCACGTGGGCTTCATAGATAACGGTTTCATTCCACGGACGCTCTAATGGTTCATCCCCATCCCAGTCGAACTCCGAATGCACAGTGAGTCCGTGGGGGACAAAATCTCGACTGTCCAGGGTGGACATGCTTGCCGGGTCGTCGACCTGGTAATCGAAGATGGCGGGGTGATTGTGTAATTGGCCAGTGATGGCGCGAGCGTACGGATCGAGCAGGAATTTGTGGGGATTAAACCGCATCCCGTTGCCGGGATCCCATGGTCCGTGGACCCGAAAGCCGTACCGGGTATTTGGTCCAATATTGGGAACAATTGAGTAATGGACGTTCTGGACGCGGTGCTCCAGTTCGTGCCGGGACTCGGTAAACCCCTCAATTTTGTCACCGGTGACCACGCAAAATTCGACCTGATCGGCGTGGGGCGCCCAGAGGGAGACTTTGGCGCTGCCATCGGGGAGGAGCGTGACCCCGAATGGATCCCAGTGTCCTGCCTTGGTGCGCACCGGGCAAACCTACCGCGGCTGGAAATATTCCAACTGATTGTCAGTCCGCCGAATGGGTAAGATCATTCATATGAGCGCAGAAACAGATCGTAAATTGGTGGGCCAGGAACTACTTGTCACAGAATTCATTCAGGTGGAATTACAGGAATCAACAGCAATCATTCATTTGCAGAGACCACCAATGAACGCGCTTAATTTGCAAATGCAACGTGAGATCGCAGCAGCAGCAGCATTTGTTTCCGGAAGAGTCGGCATTGATGCGGTTGTGCTCTACGGAGGGGAGAAAGTATTTGCCGCGGGAGCAGACGTTAAAGAGATGGCCAATATGACCTACTCCGATATGTCCAGTGCGGCACATAGCCTACAAAGCGCCTTTGACACGGTGGCCAAGATCTCCCAACCCACCATCGCCGCCGTGACCGGCTTCGCGCTCGGCGGCGGTCTTGAACTTGCCATGTGCGCGGATTTTCGTGTTGCTGGCGACAATGCAAAACTCGGTCAGCCGGAGATCACACTCGGAATCATCCCTGGAGCAGGTGGCACGCAACGACTTCCCCGACTGATTGGCGGATCTAAGGCGAAGGAGCTCATTTTCGGTGGCCACATGATCTCAGCCGGGCAAGCCCTAGAGATTGGGCTGGTCAATCAAGTGGTTGAGCCGGCGGAGGTTCTTGGCGCAGCGCTTAAATGGGCCAGTAGATTTTCTGGGGGCCCCAAGATTGCACTGGCTGCGGCGAAACGAGCCATCGATAACGGTGCGAATGTAGATCTTCGCACCGGGCTTTCGATCGAGAGCACTGAGTTCGCTGCTCTCTTCGGCACAGAGGATCAGAAAAATGGCATGAATTCATTTGTGAATGAGGGTCCAGGCAAAGCAACTTTTGTAGGTCGATAGTGGCTATCTCGCAGGAGGAATTTGACCTTGCAAAGGCGGATCCGAAACTTGCAAATATCGTTTACCACGATTGGGAATCCGAATCCTATGATGACAAGTGGAGTATTTCCTACGATCAGAGATGCGTGGACTACGCACGTAATTGTTTTGATCATGTAGTGCCGCGTGAGGGCCAAGGATCAGATTTAGCCGGTGCAAGAGTCGTCGAGTTGGGTTCAGGAACCGGTTTTTTTCTCCTTAATCTCATGCAGTCAGGAATAGGAGGCACCGGCATCGTCACCGACTTAAGCTCCGGAATGGTTTCGGTCGCAGTTCGCAACGGCAACAATTTGGGCCTGAACGTCACTGGAGTCGTCGCTGACGCTGAGCTACTGCCGTTTGCAGACTCAAGCGTGGATCTGGTCGTGGGCCATGCGGTGTTACACCATGTGCCAGACCTTGATGCACTTTTCGGTGAAGTGAACCGTGTGTTACGCCCCGGTGGGCGTTTTGTGTTTTGCGGTGAACCCACCCAGAGGGGCGATCTAGTTGCCCGGGCGTTGTCACGGTTGACCTGGTGGACAAGCACGAGAGTCACCCAGTTACCTCTGCTAGTCGACAAGTGGGCTCGCCCAGCACATGAGCTCGCTGCATCATCTCGGGAAGCTGCCTTGGAATCTGTCGTGGATGTCCATACTTTTGATCCGAACCAATTGGCTCGAGTTGCCCTTCGTAATGGCTGCGTTGATGTCAGTACGGTGACGGAAGAGTTAACTGCATCTTGGTTTGGTTGGCCCGTGCGTACTTTTGAAAGTTCAGTAAAGGCCGGTGCGTTGGGCTTTGGTTGGGCGAATTTCGCATTTGGAACTTGGAAAAAGCTGGAGAATCTTGATCGCAAGGTGTTCTCCAAGATTGTTCCTGACCAGTATTTCTACAACGTGTGCATCACCGGGGTGGCCCCCTAGCGGGGCGAGCCAATGCGAATTTTGCACTTTTCGTGGGAGTACCCTCCGCTGATGTACGGGGGATTGGGCGCACATGTTTTGGCGCTGACCCAGGAGCAGGCTCGACGTGGTCATGAAGTGACCGTGATAACTCAAGCCCCGATTGGAGAGCCCGCAGTACCCGAGTACTTAAATGATGTTCGGGTTATCCGGGTGGCGAATCATTATCCAGATGCTCGGCTTGGTCAGGAGAATTTTGACTATTGGGTGCACGGGTTTGCTCTAGCAAGTCTGAGTGCCGTTGAACAACTAGATGCCGCGCCTGAAATTGTTCACGGGCACGATTGGCTTGCCTGCGATCAACTCTTTGCTTCCTCGCGAGAGTTTTCGGTCCCGAGCGTTCTCACAGTGCACGCGACTGAATTTGGTCGGCATAACGGGTGGCTCACCTCGAAGCTATCTCGAATTGTCTACTCCAGTGAACACAGATCTATGGGGCTGGCCAATTCGGTAATTGTGTGCAGCGAGTCCATGCGCAATGAAATTCGAACGGGTTACGGGTTGCAACCAAAAGCGCTCAACGTTATCCCCAACGCGATCAGCCCAAGTGACACCCAGCAGGAGACATCGGCCGTAACGCGTAAAGAGACCGACCAGGGAACCGTTGTGGGTTTTATCGGTCGGCTGGAGTGGGAAAAAGGTATCCATCACATTATCGATGCCATTGGATTAATAGATGATCTCAGCGTGAAGTTGGAAATCGTCGGCACTGGAAGTCAATGGGAAAGTCTTCAGGCGAAGGTAGCTAGGAAAGGTGTGAGTGAGCGCATTCAGTTCCTAGGACATGTCGCCGACGAGGGTAAGAATGCAATCTTGGATTCTTGGGATGTTGCGATTATTCCCTCAAGCTATGAACCGTTTGGAATTGTGGCCCTGGAACTTGGGCAACGTGCAATTCCCATCGTTGCTTCGAAGGTGGGTGGGTTAGCGGACATAATCTCCACCGAGGAGTTCGGATATCCGCTGCATGAAATCACTGGTGCTGCCATCGCGCAGGCGATTTTGTCCATTAAAAGCGATCGTGAGCAAGCACGTGCGCGGGCCGATCGCCTACGCGAACGAATTGCCACTGAGTTCACTTGGGGACACGTATGCAACTTGACCGACAATACCTATGAACAAGCCTATACAGACGCCCATGAAAAGGTACGCGCATGAAGCGGTTTAATCCCTGGCGCTTATCCAATCTGAATTGGATAATTCGTAATCGAGCCTGGAATTGGTACTACCTTGTGCGGTATCTACGGTTTTTGAGACTGCATCATTTTGGCTCCCGCTCGGTGCGATGTACTGGCTTTGTGTTCTTGGGCAAAGGTGTTGAACTCAGCGCGCGAAAAGGGTACGGAAGAATTGTGCTGGGAAGTTGGGTGCATCTTGGCGACGAATGCCGGATTCGCGCACATGAAGGCAGTATCCGGATCGGATCAAAAACCGTGATGGGTCGTGACAACACCATCAATGCCTATTTAGATATCACGATTGGTGATGAGTGCGTGATTTCCGACTCAATTTATATGTGTGATTTTGACCATCGGTTCTCTGATCTTCACACGCCAATCCGCCTGCAAGGAATCACGAAATCTCCGGTTCGGATTGGGGCCAATGTCTGGATCGGTACCAAGGCCAGCGTGCTGAAGGGCTCCGAAGTGGGCACCGGCAGTGTGATCGGGGCCAACTCGGTCGTGCGAGGCGTGGTCGCCCCCATGTCAGTTGCAGCGGGGATCCCTGCCAGAGTTGTGAAATCCAGACTCGACGTTGATGAGAAACAATTGCAGGTGCAGCGTCATGCTGAGTCTGTGCGAGTGCGCACACGGGATGCACTAAATGAAATGAGTGGAAAAGGTGCATCTGGGTCGACCCCCGATTCAACCTGATTCATGTGGGCAAGCACGCGATCATGGGCATACTGCGCGGCTGTTTCGCGGGTGACCATGAACGCCCAGTCACTTGATAGCTGAAGCATCAATTGATTTAGATGAGCTGATGTACATGCGTTTCGTTCGATCAAATCGAGCACGTAATCTTGGCTTTGGCTATTCATCATGGCAATGTCGCGAACCGGATCTCCGGTCCACACGGACCAGTCTTTGCCACTTCCCCAGGAAGACGCTGGCAGCTGGATTGATGTGTGTGCCGCTGAAGTCACCTGTTCCAAAGTTGATGTACTGATCCTTGATTCGGGGAGGAGCTCAATTACGCGTTCAAACCAGGTGACGCCCTCATGCCACCAGTGTCCCAGGAGCTCGGTATCAATTCCGATCACGACGGTGGGAGATTCCGCGCCCCGCTTACGTTGTGCCTCAAAGGATGTTTTGAGTTCACGCACGAAATTTCGAGCATCAACTTCTACTTGGATCTGTGCCGATTGAGGATCGTACAAAGGTTTTTCTTGCTGTGATTTCTCACCGACAGCACTGAGTTTGAGTCCGTGTGCATGATCTACTGCATGAAAATCGCGATAGGGGGCAGCCCCGGCATAGCCTCGCTCATGTGACCACAACAGGTCACTGATCTGTGCATTGCGGGACACAACTTTCACCTTCGATTCATCCAGTCGGTACGCAACGCAAGCGTTGCCGCCGGCCGCTACAACTGCTGGCTCATCGACCATGAAGTGCGTGACCCCTAATTTTTGATACACACTTTCCTGGCCAGGCCGGTAGGCACACTCGGGCACCCAGATTCCCGTCGGTGAGGTGCCATAGCGCCGGGCGGAATCCTCAAGCCCGGCACGGATGGCTATTTCGTGGATGCGTTCATCCAGCCCGGGCGTGAACGGGTGGGTTGCCGGGCCACCTAGGAATTGGACCACCTGATCATCGATCATGGACCGGATCCGTGGGGCAGCTCCGCGGGAATAGTGACTCCGAAATATCGCCAAAGTGGACTGGGCCTTACCCAACTCGTAGTCGCGGACCCGGTGATTATTTGGCAGGCTTCCGGCTCGAAGTTGCCAATTGTGCAGCCAAGATTCCAGCCCAGCCAGAGTCCTTGGGTCGTCTAATTGAGCGGCCAGGATCGGAGTGATCCCAAGGCTGGCAATATTGCGAAAGCCCCGGGCGCCTAAGCGTGCAAGGGCATCAAAAAGTGGGAGATAGGAGTGCGCGTACCCCTGATAGAGCCACTCTTCGCCAACTGGCCAACCACCGTGGCCCAGGACCCAGGGCAGATGGCTGTGTAGAACGAAAGCGACCGTGCCTCGTGGTTCGGGGCCATCATCACCTGTGGGATTGGCCACAAAGTGCTGATGCGCTCCCACGACCTGACCCTAGAGTGTCATGAT
>DEZY01000099.1:4259-4646 GCA_002365735.1 Actinobacteria bacterium UBA3120 | reverse complement strand
CCTGGGGCGCGCAGACTGGTCTTTTAGCACGTATGCGGAGTGCGTGAGGAAAAGGAGTTTCCTAAACTTCGATTTGGCCTACGGTAGATCGCGCTTCCGTAGAAGAACTCGGCAACCGGATCCTGGGTTTCGATTTGTGCATCAAGAACACACATCATGACGACTCCTTTTGGTTTGATCGACAAAAGTCAAGCACGCCAAAAATTTCTCTCGAAGCCCTCTCATGGTGTTGGCCGGGGCCAACAGGGACGCGGTCCCTTGATGCACACTCCGAATGCTCGCGCATAGATAAACGAACTTCCTCATTTGGGTGGCGTTTAGCACCACATTGACTGAGCTTGGCAACAAGCCGTTTACGCAAAGGAGACACTCATTTTCTGGTCGACT
>DEZY01000099.1:1633-4109 GCA_002365735.1 Actinobacteria bacterium UBA3120 | reverse complement strand
TCGGGACAGACCCCCAGGCGTCCGGAAAACTTGACACGCCTCCGGGAGACCTTGCATGAACTCGTTGATCCAAGCCGACAAAGCGATACTAACTAGTCGCGCGCTTGGCCGTGAACTATTCAGCAACGACCGAGACGGTGGCAAGAGTTGGATCACTGCTGTAAGCGACTCGAGTACTCGCTGCAGCAACTGAAACTGCGGCTATCAGTTCTTCCGTGATTCGCTCACCTGGAGCAATCAGGGGAACTCCAGGTGGATAAGGGCAGAACTGTTCCGTGCTGATCAACCCAACCGATTCGTCGAGGCGAACCCTGCGGCTGAGTGAATAGAAGGCTTCACGCGGGGTCAAGTCGACAATCGGTTGAACCCTCCAGACGCCAGTAGGAACCGGCGCACGCGACTCTTTGCGGTTTGCTTCAATGAGTTGACCGACGAGAGCCGCTGAATCTTTGATGAACTCAGGACTGTCAACAAGCGAATACGACATAACTAGAGTGTCCGCATCCGCGGACTCGACTCCTAAGTCTTTTCCCCACAAATATCCGGCTAACTCAGTCCCAGTCACGCCAGTTTTGGGCAACCACAAAGTGACCTTCAACGGGTCTACTGCACAACCGGCTATAGATTCATCGATCACAACAACCCCGGAAATTCTCTTGATTGATGCCCGTGCAATCTCGACTGCTGCAATCGCGCGTTCGAAGTACTCTTCCCCAACTTCGAGCAAGACTGCCCGAGTAGCGTCAATCGAGGCCATCAACGTTCCTGATGGTGAAGTCGTAGCCAATAGGTCAATTGCACGGTTGAGATCTTTGTTGGAAACCAGATCGCCACCGACAGTAGTAACGGCTGTCTGCGAATAGCCCATGATTGCCTTGTGAACGCTGGTTGTCACCAGATCAGCACCTGCACTGACGGCTCCCCGATTGGGTGAGAGGAAATCAAGATGTGCTCCCCAAGCCTGATCCACAACCAGCGGAATTCCATCTTCGTGTGCAAGCCTTGCCAATGGTGCGATGTCACTTATCGTTCCTACATAAGAAGGTGACGTAATAAACAGAGCGGTAGCTCGTGAGGTTGGCAAGTCTTCGAGAACCATCCCCACCGGGATTCCAAACTCCGGGTGAATCTGTGGTAGCACCCATACCGGCCTGGCCCCGCTGATCACCAATGCCGCGTGCACACTTCGGTGCGATGTCCTATCCAAGATCAGTGGGACGTTTGGTTGTGAGACCGCAGCGATCGCGGCCATATTTCCTTGAGAGGATCCACCTACACCAAATCTGGCGTGTCGAGCGCCCACTGCATCCGCCCATAGTTGCTCAGCTCCCGTAAGAAATTGTTCAGAATACGCGTTGTCATCCACCCCACCTTGCAGTGGCAGGTCGTCACGAATGAGCGGAGCTAGCAGGTCATAGCCGGGGAGCCCCGTGTCTGGAAGCGAATATCGGTTCTTGTGACCGGGGATTTGCAGGGGCGCCCTGTTCTTGGCTCGCGCGCTAAACCAAGCCCGTGCAAGTGGTGCTTTGTGTTGAGACATTTAGTTCCCCTGTCCAGTTGAGACTAAAACGAATTACCAACCAGCGAATTCTCTAACCTTTTCGGGATCCACTTCCCCCGCCCGTGCTTGCGCGATTGCGCGCGCGAGCACCTGCGCGCCCATGACCAACTCTGATTCTGTAACCGTAAGGGCGGGAGTAATCTCGAGGACGTGACCACCTACGTAGTAACAGACCACGCCGAGTTCATAGGCCCGGTAAACGGTCAACCGCGCCAATTCACGATTGCCGGTAAGCGACTCGAGGTCTGTTACGAGATCAATTCCAATTGTGAGTCCCCGACCACGAACCTCACCTATGCAGTCGGCGATGCCTTCCACTTCGGCGGCACTCACGAAAGCACTTTGGAATAATTCTCCGAGTGCACCTGATCGCGATGGGAGATTTTCCCGTTTAATAACGCGGAGAACAGCACGCCCAGCTGCAGTACAGACCGGATTTCCGGCCGTTGTGAGGAGGGCACTCCCTGGGTTAGCGTTGAGTATGTGATCTGGGCCTATGGCGGCAGAAAGTGGAAGCCCGCCTCCCAATGCTTTCCCGAGGGTGACAATGTCTGGGCACACCCCGTCGTGCTGGAAATCAAATAACTCGCCCGTGCGACCAAGACCGACTTTGACTTCATCACAGATGACTGGCACTCCATGAAGACGACAGGTGTTAATAAGGTCCGCTAAAAAACCAGCAGGTGGAACGATAATGCCACCGTCCGACTGGATTGGCTCAATGATCACTGCAGCGATTTCGTCACCAACGAGGAGAGCTTCCAACATGGTGAGAATCTCTTGCGCAACTGTCGTGGAGTCACCATTGTGTGGGCGTAAAGGGTTTGGGAAAGGAAGAAAGAGAACGTCCGGATCCGCTATAGCTCCTGCCTCAACATGCACGCCAGAAACACCCAAGGCAATTCCCATACCACC
>DEZY01000099.1:0-1476 GCA_002365735.1 Actinobacteria bacterium UBA3120 | reverse complement strand
GTAGCCGCCATTAAAGGCAATAATTTTCTTTCTCTTGGTCCATGTTCGACAAGCTCGAAGTGCAACGTCGTTGGCATCAGTTCCACTATTTCCGAGATAAACGCGCGCCTGAGGAATCTCAGGAAGCAGCTCGATCAACTCCTGAGCGAGTAACACACTACTTTCACACACGGCAGAGATTCCGCCAGAATGTCCCTGGGAAGCGATGGCGCCTGACACAGCGTCAACCACAACGGGATGGCCATAGCCAAGCCCCACCGCAGTCCATCCGGAACTGAGATCAAGGACCTCGCGACCGTCCATTTCAACGATTATTGAACCGTGGCCCGAGGCGACCGTCAGCGGAAAGAAACGCAATTTCTCTACGCCTGCAGTGACTAGATTATCCGCTGCCAAGAGTTCGGTAGCAGTTAATGAATGTGTCACTCCTTGTCCTCTAACCCACTTGGAGCGAGAGAGGCTAAAGCCTTCTGAAGCCACAGCGGTTCACGTCCTTGGGATTCTCTACGCTCTTTTCGCACTATTGCCTCGCGGACCGCGTGTGCACCCACATACCTAAATGGTTCCGGAGGGAACTTGCGATGCTGCGCATGGACCAATCCGTTGTTGCTCCATTGGTCATCAGTGCCCAGCGCAAGTGAAGCAAGGATGCGCCCGCCGACAACACTTGGACCTACCCCATTTCCTGACCACCCAACTCCATAGATGATGTTGTTGTGACGACCGAGATGACCAAAGATTGGAAGACTGTTATACGTACGATCGATCGGGCCAGCCCAATCATCCGTCACCTGCTTGTCGTCCATCATTGGGTAGTAACGACGAAAGTCTTCCGTGACCATGCGAGCCCTGCTGGCGTGACGTTCCATAGATGGTGGCATCCAAGACCCCATACCTATAGCCCAACCACCTTTGCCGAAAAGCACTCGGCCATCGTCATCGGTGCGGTAGTAGCACACGAGAGTCTGGGAGTCAGCAATTCCTTCATGACCAACCCAACCAATTTTTTTGAGCTCTTCAGGCGCAGGTTCCGTAGCTATCATGTCACTGGAAATTACAAAAATATAAGGTCGAAGCTCTTTCATGGCTGCGGCCCACGCGTTGGTGGCGAGCACGACTTTTGTCGAAGTGACACTTCCTTGTGGAGTATTCACTCGGACGGTTGGGCCTTCAGTAATATTTGAAACTGGTGAGTTTTCAAAAATTTCTATGCCACGCTCGAGTGCAACGCGACGCAGTGCACGAACCAGATACCCAGGATGAACGGTTGCTGCATGCTGTTCGAAAACGCCGGCTAGATGCGCCGAACTTCCCGAGCGAAAAGCAACTTGCTCTGGGGTGAGGTCATGAAAGACATCCGGTTGACCGAGTCTCGCGCTCACCTCCTGGACTGATTTCCATGAGCCGTTGTGTGCCGAAGCAGTCGAAGTCCAAAGGAACCCGCCCATGTGGAATTGAGCATTTGGCGCATGCTCT
>DEZY01000057.1:2787-3065 GCA_002365735.1 Actinobacteria bacterium UBA3120 | reverse complement strand
CTCTTCCGATCTCCTACAGCAATAAAACCCTGCCCCGGAACAAGCCCGAGCCCGGCCACAACACATGCCGTGTCAGCTCCACCAACTGCACTCTGGATCTCTCTTCCCCCAAGGTTCACGAGTCCACCATCTGACTGGGATGGCCGCACCGGAGGTAGCAGCAGTGGATCGATAGCGGACCAAGTCACCGCTTCCTTTGACCACAGACCTGCCCCGACATCAAAGAGCAGTGTGCCGGAGGCGTCACTTGGATCTGTTCCGATGTTGCCACCAAGTGC
>DEZY01000057.1:0-2568 GCA_002365735.1 Actinobacteria bacterium UBA3120 | reverse complement strand
GCCCGCAGCCAGTCCTTGGGTTGCAACACGTGGGAGGCGCGTGCCAGAAGATCCGGCTCATGGCGTCCAAGCCACGCGAGCGTCGTTGCGGCGAAACCTGGAACTGCTGGTGACCCTAGGTGCGCTAACAAGTCTGAATCCATCTCACGAGCCATTCGCTCAGCTTCTGTCGTGGCTCGGCTATCAGCCCAAAGAATTGCTTTGCGTAAAGGCTTTAAGTTGCGATCGGCAACAACCACTCCATGCATTTGCCCTGAGAAACCAACGGAACTGGGTGTTTCGTTCGACTCAGCCAAGACACGCATTGCAACATTTTGTGTGGCTGCAAGCCAGTCATCAGGATCACTCTCCGCCCAGCCAGGCTGGGTGGAACGAATCGAGTAGCTTTGACTCGCCTGTACAAGTACCTGACCAGACGCGCTCACCAAGGCGCACTTCACTGAACCCGTTCCGAGGTCTATTCCAAGCATGGTCATATGACAGGCCCTCTCGCCTCCACCTCCACGATGCTCTAACTCTGTCGAGAGCTACGAGTGGATTGAGCTTCTTCGAGTCCAGCAGACATGAATTCGCGTGCGTGCGTTGCAAGATCCATTCCATCTGACCACAAGTCTCGCCACACTGCCAGCGCGTTCGACAAGCCCGGATCTACCACGGCGGACGAGAATGACTCGAAGGTGATCGGACCAGCGTAATTCATGTCGACTAGAGCGCCGAAAACCTCTGGGAAGTCGATAGTGCCCCTGCCGAGGTAGCCACGATTAGATTCACCGATATGCACGTATCCCAGTTGCTCCCCACACGCTAGTAGCGGCTCACGGAAACCGTTCTCTTCAATATTCATGTGATAAACGTCCGCGTGCACGACAACGTTCGCTTCGCCGACGAGATCCATGTAGTCAAGAGTCTGTTGAACGGTGTTGAGTAGATTGCTCTCGTATCGATTTACGAATTCGAGTCCAATCGTGACGCCATCTCGCGCCGCTTCCTGGGCGAGCTCTTTAATAACTGAGATGCTGTTCTCTCTCGCCTTTTGCGATGTCGGACCCGGATATTTGGCCAGTGCCCCAAAGACCACACCTCCAAGGTAATGCGAATTGACACCACGGGCAACAGCGAGAGCTTCCAGTAAAGTTGCGCGGCCACGGTCAACCTTGGCTGTGTCCTCCGAATTGATGTCGGTCTCAAGTCTGAGTCCGAGCGAGAATCCCGCTCTCAACCCATGTTTTTCAAGTCGAACCTTTGTGTCGGCGATGTCGATGCGTGAAGGGTCCAGTGCCGGTATCTCGATCAGGTCAAACCCTGCTTGTGCAGTGGACGAGATCGCTAATTCGGCTTCCTCCGGTGACCAGCCACCGGTCCAGACTAACGCGTGAACGCCAAGAAGGTTTTTCATTTCAATCCTGTTCGTCGGTGATGGTTTGAGGCCCCGGTGATGAGCGCTACGAGTTCGTTGCCATAAGTGTAATCATTTCTTACACCGTTGATAACGCCTTCTTGATGCATCACTCAGATTCGTTCAAATAATCTTAGGGCCTGATCGAAGTTGTGGCCGTTGACAATAACTGCTAATCCACGGTCTTTGTTGACGTAAGGACTTTCACAATAGGTGATCCACTAATCTATGATCGAATCTTCTAGGAATACCTAACAAGATGGGCAACCAACTCGTCACGATTCGCGAGCGGGCGCTGGTTCACACACCGGAATCCCGACACGGTTGTGATGGCCGGAGAATTGGATCCCCTTCAACGTGAAAGGCGGCACTCAATTCGGCATTGACTATTTTTTTGGAAGCGACGATTTTTTACAACTATCGGAAGCACACAGACGACAGGAAGGCGTGTACGCATGAAATTTGATCCAGAGTTAATCATTTTCGATCACGACGGAGTCTTGGTTGACAGCGAAATTCTCGCCATGGAACTACTCGCCAACCTCGCGACCGATCACGGGGTTCCCACCACCACAGCAGCGGCTTTCGATCGTTACCTCGGAACGAGTTTTGACTTCGTTGTTGAGGACTTGCGAGGTGCTGGCGCCACGGTTGACCGGGACAAAGTACACGCAGAGTTTCACTCCTCCCTCTTTGATAATTTCCGCACCCGACTCAAAGAAATACCCGGCACTTCTCAAGCCCTGAAGACCCTTGCAGACGAAAACCGAGTAGTGTCCATCGCCTCGAGTGGGACCTTGGAGCGCGTAACCCTGGGGATCACAACCACCGGGATCAGTCACTACTTCGACAATTCAGTAATAACGACGGCTGAAGATGCAGAACGTGGGAAGCCGTTTCCAGATCTTTTCTTAATCACAGCTGAGCGCGCTGGAATTGATCCCAAGGACTGCCTCGTCATCGAGGACAGCGCGTTCGGAATTGAGGCGGCTCGACGCGCGGGAATGGCCTCGATCGGTCTGGCCTTCAGAACACCAAAAGAAAAACTCTTGGCAGCAGACCTTGTAGTGAGTAGTCCCGAGGAAATACTGATAGCGCTCGGTATTTCAACTTGAAAAGCTTCACCCATCCGAGAAGCTACACGTGGAACTTGTGGGTCGCCGGGTGCCCTG
>DEZY01000019.1:10977-18386 GCA_002365735.1 Actinobacteria bacterium UBA3120 | reverse complement strand
TCCCCTACATGATTTCCGGAGGCACGGATGCGAAGGCACTCAGCAGACTCGAGATCGACTGCTACGGCTTCTCGCCGTTGCGCATGCCACCAGATTTGGATTACTGGCGGATGTTTCACGGAGTGGATGAGCGGGTGCCCATTGACGGATTGCACTTCGGTGTACGGGCACTCGATCGTTTCTTACGCGCGGTCTGACTACATCGCCTTTTCAATCCGGTACACCTTGCGGCGCAGCCGGACCTTTTTGCGCCCATCCCGGTAAATCCTGGTGCGGTCTAGCTCCCAACGACCACGATCAGCTTTGAAGGTCAGAAACTCACGCGTCTCCTCACGATCGCTATCGCGAGAAAAAAGAATTTCCCAAAACTCCCAAGTTGGTTCCAGACGAGTCATTGATGTTTCACCCGCACATCACCTGCGCTGCGCCCAGCCTGATTCTGGGTATGCCATGTGTGGATCAGAAATATCATCGAGGGCGGCCGTGATTTCCTCAGGCAACTCAAGTTCTTCTGAGCCAAGAGCCAAAAGTAATTGGGCATTGGTCCGTGCGCCCAGAATCGGGGCAATGACGCCAGGTCGGTCACGCACCCAAGCGAGTGCAACTTCTGCGGGGCTGGCATCCAGACCCTGCGCGGCCGTTGCAAGTGCATCAACAATTCTTTTTGCTCGTTCATCCGAATACAGGTTAACAAAAGCACTCGTGTCTGAGCTGGCACCACGTGAGTCGATCGGGATTGAGTGCCGGTACTTACCGGTCAGCACGCCTCTACCCAGTGGCGACCACGGGAGAATGCCGATACCCAGTGATTTGGCAGCAGGGACAATCTCGCGTTCAACACCGCGCTCCAGCAGCGAGTACTCCATCTGCGTGGTGATCAATGGCGCAGAATCTGGCTTTAGCTGTTGCATCGTGCACGCGCGCGCGCTTTGCCATCCAGAGTAATTGGATATCCCCGCGTAACGCACCCTACCTGAAGCGACCGCCGAATCAATCGCCGAAAGTGTCTCTTCCAGGGGCGTGTAGGAATCCCAGGCATGCATTTGCCATAAATCAATGTGATCAACATTGAGCCGCTTCAAACTACGATCAAGGGCGTCAAGTAGATGTCCACGGCTGGCATTGAACCTACGCTCGGTGTTCGGCAACGAGACCGCCTTGGTGGCCAGCACAATCGAATCTCGACACTCAAACTCCTCGATAAGGGTGCCCAGCAATTGCTCGCTCACACCCTCGGAGTACACATCGGCGGTGTCGATTAACGTCCCACCGGCGTCGAGGAAAGCCGCAAGCTGGTCGCGGGCCTCATATTCATCTGTTGTCCGGCCCCAGTTCATGGTTCCGAGCGCCAGCCGTCCCACTCGAATTCCCGAATTGCCCAGAGGTCGTTGCTGCATGTGTCAACCGTAGCCCTATACGGAATGAAAGTTGGGATTGTAGGTCGTAGGCTGTCCTCATGAAACTCTCAGTCAACCTTGGATATTGGGGCGCCGGAAACGATGCGGACAACTTGGAAGTAGCCAAGGAAGCCGATCGGCTCGGCTATTCTTGTGTCTGGGCTGCTGAAGCCTACGGCTCAGATGCGGCCACCGTGCTCACGTGGATTGCTGCCCAGACGCAACACATCGATGTGGGTAGCGCGATCTTCCAGATCCCCGGTCGGACACCGGCGAACACGGCAATGACCGCCGCAACCTTGGACACCCTCTCCGCCGGGCGGTTCAGGCTTGGCTTGGGAGTTTCTGGCCCACAGGTGTCTGAAGGGTGGCACGGCGTGCGATTTAATAAACCGCTGCAACGAACCCGCGAATACGTGGACGTGGTGCGACTGGCTTTGTCTCGAACGCGCGTGCAATACGACGGCGAGTTTTTCACTTTGCCTCTGCCGGATGGTCCGGGGAAAGCACTGACGTTGACGGTTCATCCAGTTCGAGAAAATATTCCCATCTACTTGGCATCCATAGGGCCCAAGAATCTTGAGCTCACCGGTGAGATAGCAGACGGATGGCTCGCCATTTTCTTTTCACCCGAACAGGCCGCCGAGCTGATGAAGCCGCTGATCGCTGGCCGTGAGAAAGCAGGCAGGACCATGGACGGATTCGATGTCGTGCCCACGGTACCTGTTGTCCCGGGAAATAATGTTGAAGACTGCGCCAATTTCGTGCGCCCGTATTCGGCGCTGTATATCGGAGGAATGGGGTCGCGCGATAAGAACTTCTACAACCAGCTTGCCACCCGCATGGGTTATGAAGATGCCGCGATTGAGATCCAGGAAAAATTCATGGCCAAAGATTATGCCGGTGCTGCGGCAGCGGTTCCACTTGAGTTCATCGATGCTACTTCACTGATTGGTCCGCCGGAAAGGATCGCAAAACGTCTGCCGGCTTATGCGGACGCAGGCGTCACCAATTTGAGTGTGGCTTCATTTGCGGGGACCCTGCAGGAGCGAGTAGGGACACTTCAGGTCATGAAGGAAGCGTTGAAGAGTTCGGGCCTAGGGGATCTGGACGCGAACCGTAACGGACAGTAGAGATGTCCTGGTTTGAAGCGATCGTTCTTGGCGCACTGCAAGGATTAACCGAATTCCTGCCGATATCTTCGTCGGCCCATCTCCTTATTTTTAGTCAGTTTTTCGGTTGGACCGATCCGGGGGCAGCATTCACAGCGGTAAGCCAAATTGGTACTGAACTCGCTGTAATCGTGTATTTCTGGCGTGACATCACACGAATAGTTGGGACCTGGTCGCGGTCGCTGGGAAATCCAGCTTTGCGCAAGGAACTTGACGCACGGATGGGTTGGTATGTGATCGTGGGAACAATCCCGGTTGCTGCCATTGGCTTCCTGTTTGCCGACCAAATCGAGACGACGGCCCGTAACCTTTATCTTGTCGCCTCCACGCTGATCATTTTTGGAGTCCTGCTCGGGATCGCCGACCGTTATGGACGCAAGATTAAGCCGATCGAAAAGTTGAAACTACCCGAAGCTGTGGCTCTTGGGTTAGGTCAGGCATTGGCATTGATTCCGGGGGTTTCGCGCTCCGGAGCCACGATCACCACCGGATTGGCACTTGGTTACAACCGAGTGGCGGCGACTAGATACGCATTCCTGCTCGCCATTCCCGCGGTTTTGGGGTCAGGTCTTTATGAGGCGATGAAGATTTCTGACCAACAAAACGTGGAATGGGGCCAGACTATTTTGGCCACCGTCATCGCATTCTTTGTTGGGTTGGGAGTCATTTCTTGGTTGCTCCGTTGGCTCACCACGCGGACCTACACGCCATTTGTGATTTACCGGGTTGTGCTTGGAATCGCCGTGCTGCTGCTCTTAGCGACCGGCGTACTCTCTTCTTAGGTGCCCGGGCAATCGCGTAGGCGGGAGGGTCGCTCTGGTTCTGCCCCACGCGAACACCCACACAATAATGGATGCGCCGTGGGTTCGCACAGCTAAGTTAGAGCCATGGCTACCGTGCTGCTGGTCCGACATGGACGCACAGAGGCAAACGAAAAGGGAATCCTGGCGGGTACGGCTCCAGGAACCGAGTTGGACAGTCGCGGGGTCGAGCAGGCTGTGGTACTTGCGGAGCAGCTATCCGGGCTAGAAGTCTCTGCCTTAATTTCTTCACCACTGGAGCGGACCATGCAAACCGCGCAGAGCCTTGCCACAACCTTGGTGAACCCCTTAGGTGGCCCCTTGGAAATAGGCGCCGAGCCGGCGTTAGCGGAATGTGAATATGGCGACTGGACGGGTCGCAGCTTGAGCGACCTTGCCCAAGAAGACTTGTGGCGGTCCGTTCAAGACCACCCGGCGTCTGTCGTTTTTCCCGGAGAAAATGGCGAGGCGATGGCGAGTATGCAGTACCGAGCGGTAAAGGCCATTCGACGGTGGAATGACATTTTGGGTCCCGATGCGGTCTACGTTGCTGTTTCCCACGGCGACGTGATCAAAGCAATCCTCGCCGATGCTTTAGGTATGCACCTTGACCTATTTCAGCGAATCGGTGCGGATCCGTGCTCGGTCAGCGTGGTGAACTACACGGCTACCAGACCGTTTGTTCTGAGCTCAAATGGCGATGGATCACAGGCGCGTAGGCACGTGATGGTTGCACATAAGAACAAGGACGAAGCACCAGTGGGCGGAGGAGCCGGTGACTAGGAGAATCATTGAATACCGACTTCCCGAACGCTTCGTTGTGGGAACGGTAGGAATGCCGGGGGAGCGTACTTTCTATTTGCAGGCGAAGTCGGCGGGCGCACTTTCTGCAGTTGCTTTCGAAAAACAACAGGCTGTTGTATTGGCAGAGCGCATAGACGAGTTGCTCAATGAAGTTCAAGTAACCCGCGACCCCGATGGTGTAGTTCCACAAAAAGCGCCCAGTGAATTGGTGGACATTGACCCTCTCGACATGCCACTGCTAGAAGAGTTCCGAGTTGGGGCGATGGCTCTGGGCTGGGACGAGGGAAGTTCATGTGTCGTGATTGAGGCGCACGCGATCGATGAGGAAAGCGAGGAAGTGCCCGAACTCGGTGAGGACGGGGATGAAGGCCCCGACACAATGCGAGTGTGGCTCAGTGCGGCTTATGCGCGGGCATTTGCCGAACGAACGCGACGGGTCACCGAATCCGGACGCCCGCCGTGCCCATTTTGTCAACAACCGCTTGACCCTGAGGGTCATATTTGTCCGAGGGCCAATGGGTACAAGCGAAGAGACATCTAAATCAATCGCACGCGGCTCACTTGAACCGATGGGTCAACTGCGCGGTGCGAGCAATGGCTCCCTGTTATGCAGAGACGATTCAGGGGACCTTTTTGTGTACAAGCCGGTATCCGGGGAGAGCCCGCTCTGGGATTTCGCGCGGGACACCCTGTGTCGAAGAGAGGTGGCGGCCGCCAATCTTGATCGGCTCCTAGGCTGGGATTTGGTCCCCCCGACTCGCTGGACGGATGAGGGACCCATGGGTCCGGGAATGGTTCAAAAGTGGGTTGAGGAAGTAGATGAACTGCGTCCGGTCAACATTTTTGATACGCATAATGTCCCGATCGGATGGCTCTCGGTATTGCAGGCAATAGATCAGGACGGAAGTGCGGTGACCCTTGCCCATGAACCCAGTGAACAGCTCGCCCGGATGAGCCTTTTTGATGCAGTGGTAAACAATGCCGACCGGAAGGCCGGACACGTGTTGGCAGATAAGAATGGTCGGGTATTTGGCATCGATCACGGTGTGTGTTTTCACGAGGAACCCAAATTGCGCACCGTGCTGTGGGGGTGGGTTGACGCCCAAATTCCGCCGAAACTGCTGCGAGACCTCACCGGGCTCGGTTCAGACCTGGGCAATTTCCATCCAGAGATTGACCCATTTCTCTCAGAAACCGAGTCCCGTGAATTGCGAGGTAGGATCGCCGAACTCGTGCACACTGAGGCGTTTCCACGACCGTCAGCGCAATGGCCGGCCATTCCGTGGCCGGTGTTCTAAGCCCAGCCAATTCAACCGATAGGCTGCATGGGTGCAAAGCTGGTCGCAACCGTTAGTGGTAAAACTTCCCGGTGTTGGACGCGACCTGGCGCTATTTGACTCTGCGACCCAGAAGGTGCGGCCTACGGCACCGGGCGAAGTAGCGAAAATTTACGTGTGTGGCATAACTCCCTATGACGCAACCCATATCGGCCACGCAAACACTTACGTTGCCTTTGACCTGTTGATTCGCACCTGGCTCGATTCGGGCGTGCAGGTCGAATACGTGCAGAATGTGACAGATATCGACGAGCCGCTCTTGGAGCGCGCTGTGGCAACCGGCAAAGATTGGCGAGAAATCGCAGATCGAGAAACGGCACTGTTTCGTGAGGACATGCAGGCTCTGAGTGTTATTCCACCTCAGCATTACATCGGGGCCGTGGAGTCGATTCCACAGGTCGCCGCACATGTATTGGAGTTACGAGAGGCTGGAAAAACCTATGCGCTCGAGGGGGATATCTACTTCACAATTGAGGACTCCGCCTCGTTCGGATCGATTTCTCATCTGAGCCGTGACGAAATGTTGGGCACTTTCGCGGAGCGAGGCGGGGACCCGGCCCGCCCCGGGAAGATCGATGCACTGGACCCGCTGCTGTGGAAAACTAAGAGGCCCAATGAGCCCGCGTGGGACACTGTTTTAGGCCACGGACGACCCGGGTGGCATATTGAATGTTCCACAATCGCGCTGACCTACTTGGGGAACCAGATCGACGTCCAAGGTGGCGGTTCGGACTTGAAGTTTCCGCATCATGAAATGAGTTCGGCGCAGGCGCAAAGCATTACCGGGCACGAGCCATTTGCTCGGTTTTACGTCCACTCAGGAATGGTGTCTTGGCAAGGTCACAAGATGTCAAAATCGCGTGGCAACTTGGTGTTCGTGTCAACCTTGCGCCATGAGGGCGTGGACCCGATGTCAATCCGTCTGGCGTTGCTGGCCCACCACTATCGCAGCGATTGGGCTTGGACTGCCCAAGGCCTTGAGGGTGCCCAAGCCCGACTTGATCTTTGCCGTGGCGCGACTCAGCTGCCCAGCGCGCGAGCCGCAGAAAGCGTTCTGGATCGGGTCCGGGAGGTGATGTCTGATGACCTCAAGACACCTCGGGCCCTCGATGCGATTGATAACTGGGCTCGCGATTCACTGCACTCGGGCGGTCCAGATCAGGGTGCACCAGCACTGGTGAAAAATCTGTGTGCGAGCCTGCTCGGTGTGTACCTTTAGTCCTGCTTTTCGTCGTGCCCACCGAAGCCTTTGCGCATTGCGCTAAGGACCTGATGGGCGAAGTGATCTTTGTCCTGGGATGCGAACCGTGAATACAGTGCCGAAGTAAGCACCGGGGCGGGAACACCTTCTTCGATTGCGGCAATTGACGTCCATCGACCTTCACCGGAATCAGACACACGCCCAGAGAACTCACTGAGTTCGGGACTCTGTGCTAACGCCGATGCGGTGAGGTCCAGGAGCCAGGATCCAATTACTGACCCCCTGCGCCACACCTCCGCTACTGCCGGAATATCAATCTCATATTGATAGAATTCAGGCTGGGCAAGTGGTGCAGTCTCCGCGTCATGGGTGTTCGTCTGCGCCCCGGCATTTGCGTGTTTTAAAATATTGAAACCCTCCGCGTAGGCAGCCATTAGTGCGTACTCGATTCCATTGTGAACCATTTTGACGTAGTGGCCGGCGCCACTTGGACCGCAATGGAGCCAGCCTCGCTCAGCAATCTGCAGTGGAGCAGAGTCATCGGTGCGCATTTGGGCGTCAATACCGGGGGCAAGGGCATCCCATAGCGGTACTAGTGCATTAACTGGCTCATCGGGGCCCCCAATCATAAGGCAATAGCCGCGCTCCAAGCCCCACACTCCTCCGGATGTACCGACGTCGATAAACGAAATCCCCGC
>DEZY01000019.1:6420-10783 GCA_002365735.1 Actinobacteria bacterium UBA3120 | reverse complement strand
AGCAAACTCGATAACTCGTCCACAACGTTCTGCGTGGGCGCGCCGGCTGGAACCATGATCCATACCGTGCGTGGACTAGGCAAAGCCTCCACCAATTCTTCGAGGGAGCCAGCACCCTGCACCCCATGTGCGCCCAATGATGAAACGGAATCGAGATTACGATCAAAACCGACCACCGTGTGTCCAGCGGCCACGGCTCGCCGGCTGAGGTTGGCCCCCATTCGACCGAGCCCGACCATTCCTATGCTCACAGTCAGTTCTTGTTCAGCCATGGCAGATCCTCCTCACTAATGCGCAACACGATTGCTGGTGGTTCGCAAGACTTGTGTGCAAGACTAGATGAGTGTCCGATCCCACCTTGACCCCTGCTTGGCAAACGCTCGCGTCGGCAGGGGTGTCAATCGCCCCAATCCGAGAGTTGATCGACCAGGATCGCAGCGAGTTCCGGACCAACCTCGGTGAAATCGAAGTCGATTTCAGTCGGCAAAGGATCAATTCATCAGTATGGAACACGCTCAAGGAGCTGGTGGTGGAGCGCAAGGTCGCCCACAGTCGGGACGAGATGTGTGCGGGCGTCCATATCAATGTGACCGAGGATCGTGCCGTTTTGCACAGTGCGCTGCGTCTCCCGCGAGATTCCCAATTGGTTGTTGATGGCGTTGACATCGTGGAGCAGGTGCATTCGGTGCTTGATCGCATGGCGGCCCTGGCCGAGCGGGTGCGTAGTGGGGAATGGCGAGGATTCACCGGAAAAAGAATTGAATCGGTGGTAAATATTGGGATTGGCGGGTCAGATCTGGGACCGGCCATGGCTCACCAAGCATTAGGCGCGTTTGTCCAGCCGGATCTGGAATTCTTTTTTGTATCTAATGTGGACCCGGCCGATTTGGTGGAAACCCTCAAGCACTGCGACCCCGAAACAACTCTTTTCATTATTGCATCCAAGACTTTCACCACGGCCGAAACTATGTCCAATGCACAGCAGGCCCGAGACTGGGTGCGCAAGGCCGCGACTTCCCAAGATCCTGATTTCATTGTTGCCCACCATTTTGTGGCGCTATCAACAAATGAGCGAGCAGTGTCAGACTTTGGCATTGATCCCGCGAATATGTTCGAGTTCTGGGACTGGGTTGGTGGGCGTTACTCAATGGGCTCGGCTATCGGTTTGAGTACCATGATTGCCGTTGGTTCACAGCAATTTGGCGAGCTACTTAACGGTTTTCATCACGCGGATCTTAATTTTGAGAATGAACCTTGGGAGTCCAATGTCGCATTGCAAATGGGCGCACTCGCGGTGTGGAACCGCAACTTTCTAGGAATTGACACCACAGCAGTTCTTCCCTACGCGCAGTACTTGGAACGGTTCCCCGCCTATTTACAACAGCTCACGATGGAGAGCAACGGCAAAAGCGTGCGCAGCGATGGCGAAAGCGTGAGTTACGACACTGGGGCTATTTACTGGGGCGAACCCGGCACGAATGGTCAACACAGTTTTTACCAGTTGCTGCACCAAGGAACAAATACGGTTGCGTGCGACATCATTGTTGTGGCGCGAGCAAAACACGATCTGGGCGACCAGCAAAGCATGTTGGTCGCAAACGCACTGGCGCAAGCGTCTGTACTGTCGTTGGGCATGGATGCCAATGAAGTTGCGGCGAGTAGCATCCCCGCGGAATTGGTGCCACATAAAGTCATGCCTGGTAATCGACCTGTAACCCTGATCATGTGTCCCGAACTAAACCCATTTGTGCTGGGCATGCTCGTTGCACTCTATGAAAATTGTGTTTTTGTACAGGGCGCCATCTGGGGAATAAATTCATTCGATCAATGGGGTGTCGAGTTGGGGAAAAAAGTGGCAACGGGAATCAGTGAGGCTTTCGAGTCGCCCAGTCTGGCCGCAAATTTTGATCCGAGCACGGCTGCGTCGATTAGCCGCTACCTGAATCTGCGGGATCAGGGCTAACGTTCACGCCTGCGCAAATACCTTTCAAAGTCTTTTGCGATTGCATCTCCTGAGGCTTCAGGCAATTCGGTAGTGTCCTGTTCTTCCTCGAGTTGGGCAACGTAGTCCGCTATTTCTTCGTCATCTCGAGCCAATTCGTCCACACCCGCTTCCCAGGCCCGCGCATCTTCGGTGAGATCACCAAGGGGGATAGGCAGATCAAGGAGGTCTTCAATCTTTGCCACAAGTGCAAGTGATGCTTTAGGGCACGGGGATTGACCGACGTAATGGGGAACCGAAGCCCACAGGGACAGGCTGGGGATGCCGAATTGTTCACAGGCTGAGGCGATTGCGCCAACTATTCCGGTTGGTCCTTCATAGGTGGAGAGCTCGACGTCGAGGTCGTGCAACATTTGAGGATCGCCCGTAGTCGCTGACACGGGAACCGGACGGGTGTGCGGATTGTCAGAAAGGAGAGCGCCAAGAGTGAGAACTAGGTTGGTATCCAATTCAGTGGCGACCCCGAGGATTTCTCGGATGAACTGTGGCCATTTCATGTTCGGCTCAATTCCGGCGACGAGCACAACATCTCTGGCCAGTTCGGGTACGTGCGCTGTGAAAATTCGGGTACCCGGCCACACGATGCCACGCTCGCCCGAATCCGTGACATAGGTGTGAGGTCGATTCACCTGGTAGTCGTAATATTCCTCGGGGTCAAGTTCGAGCAGCAACTCGGCATTCCACATATCGCGCAAGTGGCTAATTACGCCCGAAGCACTTTCTGCTGCATCATTCCAACCTTCAAATGCGCAGATCATGATTGGGTTTTCCAACACGGGGAGGTCGTCAAACTCGATCACGTCAATCTACCTCTTCGTCTTTGTGCGGCATGTGCGATCAAATCCGCCACCCGATCTGGCCAGTACAGTGGAACGTCATGGACTGCACCGTACCAATGCTGTAGGGCGATATTCATCTTTCCCTGAACTTTGCCATCGACATCGTCCTTGGCGCGTGCCCAGTCGTCAAGGGTGTCGGTTCCGGTGGGTCTATTCAGATCGCAGGCAATGAGGATCCAGCTGGGAACGGTGATCAGTTCTAGGTCGCTATCGGGGTTGTAGTCAAAAAATGAATCCAGAACCGCCATGTGCCTTTCGAACCCGATGGTCGTGACTAATCCGGCGCTGGGCGCAGTCTGATAGGTGCGACCAATTGCCTGCATGACCGAATCTTGTTCCGCCACTGACAGGTCGATTCCCGGTGGCAAATAGTGTGCGCGCAGTTCAGATTCTGCGAAGGGGCCTTTCGGCGGTGTGAGTTCAACGCGGAGCCTTTCTCGGCTGATTGATCCGCGCTCAAGGATATTGGCAGGAGTGAACGCCCCGCCGTCAACGAGCACGGCGCTATGCGTTCGATCTGCAAAATTTGCCGCAAAGTGCAGTGCAACGGACGCACCCCATGAATGACCCACAACGCATGCCTGATCGATCTCCAATAGATCTAAAACAGACACGCAGTCCTTGCTTACCGAGGAAACTTGGTAGTCCGATTTCATCCGGCGAGACTCACCGTGTCCGTTGAGATCAATGCTGACAATTGCGCGCTCTGATCCGAGTGATTCAATTACTGGCCACCAGTAGTCCCCCTGTTGGGAAAGACCATGTAGCAACACAATCGGGACGGAATCGAGATTGCGGGCAGGAGCGTAGCGAAAAGCAATGCCGGTATCAGTGGTGGAAAGGGGATAATCGGCATACGGTGCGTAGTTCACGCGCCTACTCTCGCACTAAGGTTCAGTGTGATTAAACCCAAGGCTCTCTTGCTCGATCTCGATGGCACATTGCTCGAATCGGAGAAACTCTGGTTCATTGCAGAGCAGCGCCTGATGGGTAGCTACGGGCACAGCTGGACGGTTCAGGACCAACGGCATTGCATAGGTGGCCCGCTGTCGCGAGTAGCCGACTATATGGAACTGCACATCAATGGCGTACAGCCTGCATCCATTATTGGGGCGGAACTCCTTCGCGAGGTGGGATCACTTTTTGCATCCGAGCCGATCGAGTGGCGGCCGGGTGCGCAAGCACTCGTTATGCAGGCACACAAATTGCAGATTCCCACGGTCATTGTTACCGCCTCGTGGCGGGTCCTTCTCGATTCGGTCATGGCCAGGATGAGCGAAACTGTGGGAGATTTTACCCTTTCAGTGGCAGGTGATGAAGTGCGCAAGTCCAAACCACACCCAGAGCCCTATTTGAATGCGGCTGCAGGTGTCGGGGTGCCGATTGATCAATGTTTGGCGATTGAAGACTCACACACGGGGACCCTTTCAGCAGTAAACGCAGGTGCGAAAGTGATTGCTGTCGCGCACATGCAACCCGTCGAGGTACCAGGAGCAGTTCTTCTCAAAACGCTTGAGGGCCA
>DEZY01000019.1:0-6324 GCA_002365735.1 Actinobacteria bacterium UBA3120 | reverse complement strand
ACGAGCGAACTCCCGGAAGTCCACGTTGCTCGGTCTGGCAACGGCGGGGGAGTGCCACCAAATTCGGGACACAAAGGCTTAAAAGAGCACCAGCCGCACAACTTAGATGGCGTCGGCGCAAATGACCGTTGTTCTGCACTATTCGAGATGGCGCTACGCAGAGCAAGAATTTTTCGTTCAGTGCTAAGCAGGTCACTTTCAGAAGGCTCGTATTTCAGCATTTTGCCATTGCCCAGATACATCAACTGCAGCATGCGCGGCAGCTCACCATTGATGCGCCACCAGGCCAAGCCGTAGAAGCGCATTTGGAACATCGCCTTATCCGAGTATCGAGGTGACGGCGACTTACCGCTTTTATAATCCACGATCCGAATATCACCAGACGGATTGCGGTCAACTCGGTCGATGAAACCCCTGATAGAAAACCCCTCCTCCAACTCAACACTCATGGCTAACTCGCGCGCATGTGGTTCCAGGCGGTTGGGGTCTTCCATGGCAAAATAGGTCTCCATCAGTGGCTTAATCGGCGCAAGTGTCGCTTCAACGAGTTCCCGATTACCGGAGGTCTGTGCGTGTTCGAGTACTAGAGCGGCCTCATGAGGTTTTGTTTCCCCCAATGATTCCAATGCATCTGTAAAAAGAGAAAGGGCGAGTTCATAGGTGCGTTGGCCGGCTGGAGCATCAAAAATCTTTTCCAAAACTGTGTGAACGAGTGTTCCGCGAACCGCGGCGATTGACGGCTCTTCTGGCAATTGGTCGATTGTTTTGAAGCGATAAAGCAGTGGACACTGCTGGAAGTCGGCACTGCGGGAGGGTGAAAGCGAACTAGGGAACACTCATGCAGCCTAGTTGCCTGCCCGCAGATAAAGTCTTCATATGGCCAAACGCCCCGTTCATCCACCCGCCCCACGCCACCCGGTCGACGTGGGAGCTCGACCCCGAGGCCCGCTCTGTGAGGGTGATCTGGTGCAGCTCATTGACGCTCGCTCGAACAAGAACACAATCACGTTGAAGCAAGACGGGGTCTTCCACAGTCACCGTGGACAATTGGCCCACAACGAGATGATTGGCAATCACGAGGGAATCATCATAAATAGCGATCGTGCTGTGTCTTATCAAGTATTGAGACCGGCGCTTGACGACTACGTTCTGTCAATGCCCAGAGGGGCGGCTGTTGTCTACCCCAAAGATGCCGCCCGGATAGTGGGTTTAGCGGACATCGGAGAGGGATCGCGCGTTCTTGAGGCGGGCGTCGGATCCGGTGCTTTGACCTGCTCACTGTTGCGCAGTGCGGGTACTAGCGGCTCGGTAGTAAGCATTGAACGGCGCGAAGAGTTCGCCGAGATTGCGGTGGAGAATATCTGCCGATGGTTCGGTGGATTCCCGAATTCTTGGAACCTACACATTGCTGATCTGCCCGAGTGGGAACCCACGGTGGGACAATTCGATTCGGTAGTTCTTGACATGTTGGCACCATGGGAATGCATAGGCGTTGTGGAACAGGCGCTGCGCCCAGGCGGGGCTCTCGTCGTGTACGTCGCGACAACCACCCAATTGTCACGTGTGGTGGAAACGATTCGGGTGCGAGGCAAATGGACGGAGCCACGTGCTGAGGAAAGCTTGTTACGGACCTGGCATCTGGACGGACTCTCGGTCCGACCAGATCACAAGATGAACGGTCACACCGGGTTTCTGGTTGCGGCAAGATTAATGAACGGTCCATCCCTTGATCGCAAACGCCGTCCAGCACCGGGCGCTTACGGCGAGGACTATCACGGTCCTGGGGGAGTGCATGAAACACAGTAAGACGGATCCCTTTGCGAGCCTAGGGCGCGTTTTCGGGTTATGGTGTGCGTGCAGTAACTAACGGGAAGTGGTGATCACATGGACCAAGACGCGGATCTGATGCGGATTAACGGCGAGTTGGCGGCCGCGCGGGATCACAATGAACGGCTCATCACCACTCTGCGTGACGCCCGCGAGCAAATCGTCTCCCTTAAAACCGAGGTGGACCGCCTCGCCCAGCCGCCCAGCGGATTCGCCACGATCCTGGTCGCTTATGAGGACGCGACCGCGGACATCATGGCTTCGGGGAAAAAAATGCGCGTGGGAGTCAGCCCCACCATCGAGATCAAGGATTTGGTTCTCGGGCGGGAGGTGCTACTCAACGAGTCCATGAATATCGTGAGTATTCGTGAATACGACGAAACCGGTGAAATCGTTGTTCTCAAGGAACGCATTAACAACGACCGGGCACTAGTTGTTGCCCATTCTGATGAAGAACGCGTGATCAAACTCGGCGAGCCACTCATCCATGAAAAACTCCGTGCCGGTGACACTCTTTTATGCGATATGCGTAATGGAGTAGCTGTGGAGAAGATTGCTCGTGCTGAAGTCGAGGAGTTGGTACTCGAAGAAGTTCCTGACATCCACTATGAAGACATTGGTGGCCTGGGCGAGCAGATCGAAGCAATCCGCGATGCGGTCGAGTTGCCCTACCTGCATGCGGAATTGTTTCTCGAACACAAACTCAAGGCACCAAAGGGAATCCTGCTGTACGGACCGCCGGGGTGTGGCAAAACTCTCATCGCCAAGGCAGTTGCTAACTCATTGGCCCAAAAAGTTGCCGAGAAGACCGGGATTGACGAGGGAAGATCATTTTTTCTTAATATCAAAGGCCCCGAATTGTTGAACAAATACGTGGGTGAAACTGAGCGGCACATCCGGTTGGTGTTCCAGCGGGCTCGAGAAAAAGCTTCTGAGGGAATGCCGGTCATTGTCTTTTTCGATGAGATGGACTCGCTCTTCCGCACTCGCGGCACGGGGGTGAGTAGCGACGTTGAAAACACGATCGTTCCCCAACTACTCAGTGAAATTGACGGAGTCGAGAGTTTGGAGAATGTAATCGTGATCGGTGCAAGCAACCGAGAAGATATGATCGATCCAGCGATTTTGCGCCCGGGTCGTCTCGACGTGAAAATCAAAATTCAGCGGCCAGATGCGCAGGCGGCCGCTGCAATCTTCTCCAAATACTTGACATCCGATTTACCTTTGCATGAAGAGGACCTTGCCGAGCACAGTGGCGATCGGGATGCCACGACAGTGGACATGATTTCGCGAGCAGTCGAACGGATGTATACCGACTACGACGAAAACCGGTTTCTTGAAGTGACTTATGCAAATGGCGACAAGGAAATACTGTATTTCAAGGATTTCAACTCGGGAGCGATGATTGAAAACATCGTGGCCAGGGCCAAGAAATCGGCGATTAAGGACTACCTCACCTTGGGGCAAAGAGGTATCCGGGTACAGCATCTGCTTGATGCGTGTATTGATGAGTTTCGGGAAAATGAAGACCTTCCCAATACGACTAATCCCGACGACTGGGCCCGAATCTCTGGCAAGAAGGGTGAACGCATTGTCTTTATTCGCACCCTCATTGAAGGGAAGAAGGGTTCTGAGCCCGGTCGCTCAATCAGTACCGCGTCCAACACCGGCCAATATCTGTAGAAGTTGTTTCCTTTCCGATCTTCATGACTAAGAGGCGGCCATGAGCGTTAAACGAGTAATGGGTATTGAAACCGAATACGGGATCTCAGTGCCTGGCCACCCCACCATGAATGCAATGGTCACGAGCTCACAGATCGTTAACGCGTATGCAGATCTAGCAGGGCTAGATCAGGGGATGCACGCGCGTTGGGACTATGAACGCGAGACTCCGCTGCGCGACGCACGGGGATACGACCTCAGTCGAGCGGATGCAGATCCATCCGCGTTGACCGACGATCAGGAGCTCGGACTGGAAAACATAATTCTCACCAATGGAGCACGGTTGTACGTGGATCATGCACACCCGGAGTACTCGAGCCCGGAGGTAACCAATCCGCGAGATGCTGCGCTGTGGGACAAAGCGGGTGAAGTGATTATGCATCTGGCTGCGAGATCTGCCCCAAAGTTTGACGGCGCCCCGATAAAACTGTACAAAAACAACGTAGACAATAAGGGCGCCTCCTATGGCTGCCATGAGAATTACCTTATGGCGCGGCAGACTCCGTTCGCGAATATTGTGCGGTTGCTCACGCCGTTTTTTGTGACTCGACAAATATTTACGGGAGCTGGACGGATGGGGAGAGGGCAAGAAGGTGGGATTAAGGAGTTTCAAATCTCACAACGTGCCGACTACTTTGAAACCGAGGTTGGACTCGAAACAACACTTAAGCGGCCGATTATTAATACGCGTGACGAACCGCACGCCGATCCGGAGAAGTACAGACGCCTGCACGTAATCGTGGGTGATGCGAATATGTCCGAGACGGCAACGATGCTCAAAATGGGAACGACTTCCTTGATCCTCGCGCTGATTGAGTCAGGCTTTAATGATTTTGGGCAATTTGAGCTTTCGGATCCGGTTGCGTCAATGAGCAAAGTCTCCTATGACCTGAGCATGCAGCAAGTCCTTCCCATGGCCAGCGGAAAATCGTTGCGCGCCATTGATATTCAGTACTTGTACCTAGACGCTATTCGAGCGCATCTGTTCGCTAGGACGGAGCCCGATCTGCAGACCCAAGAGATACTGCAGCTGTGGCAGTCCACGTTGGATTCACTCGACGATCGAACCGGAGAATATTCGGTGGCGGCTCAATACGTCGATTGGGTGTCCAAATACCAACTCATGCAGGGCTACCGAAATCGGGATTCTTTGGATTGGGATTCACCTCGGTTAGCGCTGATCGATTTGCAATACAGCGACATTGATCCGACTCGAGGAATCGCTTTGAGCCTAATGAGTAGAGGCTCGCTGCGGACCCTATTTACCGCTGATCAGATCAACACCGCGGTGGATCAGCCGCCCACCGATACCCGGGCATATTTCCGCGGTGAGTGCGTTCGACGCTACCCCCAAAATGTGGCTGCCGCCTCGTGGGACAGCGTGGTTTTTGATGTGGGTGCAGACGCCTTAATCCGGATCCCAACCCTTGAGCCCTTGCGGGGAAATCGTGATTCGGTTAAGGGGCTACTTGACCAAAGCGAATCCGCGGCGGACCTGCTCGATTCATTGCGCTCTGGCGACTAACAGTTAGGCTAGTGATATGGCTACCCATGAAAATCAGCAGAGCAAACGTGCTCGTCGAGACGATGACGGCGATGCTCCAGTATCCGGGGCCAGTGAGACGACAAGTAAGGCAGATCTAGACACCGAAGTTGATTCACTCCTTGATGAAATCGATGAGATTCTAGAAGTGAATGCGGAGGACTTCGTCAAGTCATTTGTTCAAAAGGGTGGCCAGTGAACCCCGAGTCTTCGTTCGCCCGCCACCTCGAGAGTCAAGGAAAACTTCCCAACACGGTTGTTGCTGCACACGGTGAAGATCTGTTCGCCCCGCACGGAACGACAATTGTCGCACTGCGTCACGCCAACGGCGTTGTGATGGCTGGTGACCGCAGAGCCACGATGGGTAACATTATTGCCCAGCGGGATATCCAAAAAGTCTTTCCGGCCGACGAATATTCACTCATTGGAATCGCGGGTTCCGCCGGGATCGCCATTGAGTTAGTGCGACTTTTTCAGGTCGAACTTGAGCACTATGAAAAAATCGAAGGAACCTCTCTTTCACTCAATGGGAAAGCTAATCGCTTATCGAGCATGTTGCGATCTAACCTCGGACTGGCCATGCAGGGGATGGCGGTAGTGCCGCTGTTCGCTGGATTTGATTCGGGGCAGAAAGTCGGTCGAATATTTTCTTATGATATTACAGGTGGGCGATATGAAGAACATGATTTCTTCGCCGTAGGTTCGGGTTCCCAGTTTGCGCGAGGGGCGCTAAAAAAGATAAATGCAGTCAACCAAAGCGAGGAAGAGGCAATTGCGGCAGCGATTGAGGCGCTATTTGATGCGGCGGACGACGACAGTGCAACCGGCGGTCCCGACATCAGTCGCGGCATCTTTCCAGTGATCTACTCGGCTGGGGCAACGGGAGTGAGTGAGATCGACACCGAGCGTGTTTCCGAACTCTCCCGGCAGATGCTGCAACGTCGAGCTGCGCGCCCCAATGGACCTCGCGCTCGATTGATTGCTGAAGGCGGAACAGCATGAGCGTGCCCTATTACGTTTCGCCGGAACAGATCATCGCCGATAAGGCCGAGTTTGCCCGTAAAGGGATCGCCCGTGGCCGGTCGGTGATCGTGGCAAGCGCGGCCGATGCGATCTATTTCATTGCAGATAATCCCTCGCGGGCCTTACACAAAATCGGTGAAATCTACGACAAAATTGGTTTTGCCGCGGTCGGCAAATACAACGAGTTTGAAAACCTGCGTGTTGCTGGG
>DEZY01000161.1:13510-23416 GCA_002365735.1 Actinobacteria bacterium UBA3120 | reverse complement strand
CTTGCCAAAGACTCAATCGTGGCGTCTTGCTCGATCTTGGCCGCCTTACTCTTGGCCGTCTCAATCTTGGCATTGGGGATCGTTGTGCTCATGCTGTTACCTCTCTACTCTTGCGCGGTGCACGGGTTTGTGTAGTTACTTTCATTTGTTCATGGGAAACTTGTTGGGGAATCAAGGTCGTGCAAATTGGGTCACCGTGGGCCAACGTTGCCAACCGCGTAACGTGTTGGCCTAAAGCCGCACCGAAGGCCCTGGTCTCTTCTTCACACAATTCTGGGAATTCGCTGGCGGCAGAGACCACTGGACAGTGGTGCTGACACAGTTGGCTGGAGTGCGAATCATTCAATGCCGGCTCCAAGGTCGCCGCGTATCCCTCACCATTGAGGACATCAACGATCGAAAGAAGATCTCCGCCAGCCGTCATTCGCGCCGCGCGTTCCGCGGCAAAGGCGCGCACCGCGGAACGGCCAAAAGCACGGTCAATAAAACGAAGGCTCTCCAATGCCAGATCGTCGTAACTTTGGTCACAGGCACTTCGACCTAGGGGGGTTAAGGAGTAGGTGACGCTGGGCCTGCCCCGTCCGCGAGTCGGGGTGGGACCAAATGGAGTGCGCTCATGGGAGGCCACAAAACCTGTCTCGAGAAGTGCATTCAGCGACCTGCGCGTGGCCTGAACCGAGGTTTCCAATGTGTGGGAAACCTCTACCGCCGTCGCAGCGCCGACCTCAAGGAGGACTCGGGCTACCCGCTCAGCGGCACCACCAGGGAATTTCACAACATTATTGTTGCCTAATTCCCCAAAATGCGCAAGTGCGGGGTGTCCTGAGCCGCTGTCTAGACTGCGCACGTGCCCGCAGAACCAGGTGAACCCTCCGAGCCGGTGTTCCCCATTAGCTGTGTCGACCTGAGCCTGATCTATCCCGGTGGGGGCGGCATTTCAGGGATTAACCTGGATTTCGGTCCAGCTACAACGGCGATCGTGGGAAACAACGGGGCCGGTAAGTCGACCCTGCTCGAAACAATCGCAGGCCTACGCACCCCCACCGGCGGCCAGATCACACTCTTCGGCCAAAATCCCGGCACATGGCGTTCAACGGGCGCGCACAAAGTAGGAGTTGCCCTGCAAAGCGGCCGCCCCTATCCCAGTGCCACACCACAGGCATTATTGAACTATCTACATGAGCTGTATACATCCTCACCCAATAGATCGGGGGCTCCCACCGTCGACTTTCTGGTGGAGGCGTTCGCACTCACGACCCGCACGTCGATCAAGAATCTCTCAGGTGGTGAATTGCAAAGGCTCAAGTGCGCTGCGGCCTTAATCGCTGGCGCACCAATTGTGATTCTCGATGAACCGACGGCCGGCTTAGACCCCCAGGGTCGGCGTGATCTCTATGAAGTTCTAACAATCCTCGTTCCAGCGGAGAGCACCGTGTTGGTCTCCACACACATTCTGGAAGACTTGGAAAGCATTAATAGCCGCGTAATTGCACTCAAAGACGGTGCAGTGGCTTACGACTCGAGCGTGGGTCCGAGGACTTCGGCCTTTTGCCTAACTTTTACTAGTAGGCCAAACCTGGACCTGGGTGGGCTGTACAACGCCCTCCCTGAAGGTGTCGGAATTTCGGAGAAGATCAACGGCCAATACTCCATAACGAGCCAACTGCACATCGATGCAGCTTTTATCGCAACCGCGATGAACTTTTGTGCGCAGATCGGCGCCGAGGTCCTTGACGTGCAAGTACGAAAGTTGGGTGGGGTAATTGCAGAGGTGGAAGACCTCTTGTTAGACCGGGGTGAGCAATGATTTCAATGCGTCGTTTGTTCATTCAAACCAAGTGGGAATTCCGGCTCAATGCACGCAACTTCGAGCAGGCATTGCTACTAATAATTATTCCAGTCTTGATTTTGTTCGTTTTGACCAATACGACAATTATCGGCGGTCAAAGCAACCCGATCTCTCTGGGATTTGCAACTGTGCTCACCGTGTCAACATTCGCCGCCGGTTTCACATCCCTTGCGATCGCCACTGCGTTTGAACGACGAAGCGACACCCTAGTTTTTCTGGGGACAACTTCACTGACCCGCTTGGAAGTAGTCTTGGCCAAAAGTGCTGGAAGCTTTCTCCTTGCTCTTTTCGCCGGGACATTCACTCTCGTGGCGGCCCTTCTGCTGGGCTGGATCCCCGCAACCGGCGCACTTCTCATTCCGATCTCGATCGCCCTTGGCGTATTCAGCGTCAGTGGATTCGCGTATCTGCTGGCAGGCACAGTGCGCGCCGAAGCCGTTCTGGCGATTGCCAACGCCGTCTTCCTCTTCGTCCTCATGCTTGGCGGAGTTCTCTTTACCTTCGGCACGGGAACTACACATGTGCTCGAGTTTTTCCCGCCGCTGGCTCTTAAACATGTCATGGAAGCGTCGGTGGCCACAAGTGGCACCGCGGATGCGAGCATCATTTCGGCGGTGCTGGTACTGATCGGCTGGGGTGTGATTGGTCACGTCTTAGCTTCTCGATTTTTCAAGTGGCGCTGATCAACTTAGAGTAGTGACATGCAGACCGTGATTTCCTCGCGTATCCCCCGCTGGATTCGAGCGATCTTTGTTGCCAATCTGATCGCACAATCCGCAATAATCGTGACCGGAGCCGTCGTCCGATTGACCGGATCTGGACTTGGATGCCCAACTTGGCCACAGTGCGTCGAGGGGTCCTATACGCCCACGGCTCGGCAGGAAGAAGCCTTTCACAAATACATTGAGTTCGGCAACCGACTGCTCACGTTCGCCCTAGTAATAATCGCGATCGCGGTACTCCTGGCGGTTTTCATAAACGTCCGGTCGCGCAGACGCGCGGGCATCCCGCAGCGACCGGCCATCATCGTTTTGGGGGTGATCCCTTTTGTTGGTACAGCGGTTCAAGCCGTTCTGGGCGGGGTCACGGTTCTCACGGGTCTACACCCCCTGATCGTGTCCGCGCACTTTCTCTTGTCAATGGTCCTAGTAACGGCTGCGGTTGTGCTGGTTGCTCGTTCCGGTGATCTTGGCGATCAACCGGTTGTTCACCTGGCCCCCAGTCCGGTTCGTTTTCTCACCTGGTTAATGGTGGGTGTCGCAGCCCTGGTAGTTGTGTTGGGTGTCATCACAACAGGCAGTGGACCGCACAGCGGCGATGCTCAAAGCGAAGCTCGTTTCTCTTTTGACCCACAAACAGTTGCCTGGCTACATGCAGACACGGTCTTTCTCTTCATCGGCTTACTCATCGGCCTACTTATTTCACTCATGCTATTCAGCAGCACCGGATCAATGCGTAAGCGAACACTTCTACTCATCGGGGTAACAATTACTCAGGGCGGAATCGGTTACGTCCAGTACTTCACAGGATTGCCCAGCGCCCTGGTGGCAGTTCACGTGGGCGGCGCCGTGCTCACGTGGATCGCCGTGCTATTTATCCCGTTTTCTATGCGCATTCGCGCAGAGGCGCCGGCACCGACGATTCCCTGATCAATCCCCACCGATCTAGGGAAGGAATGGCGCGATGCCAATAAGTAGGAAGAGCAGCGCCAAGTAAGTAATTGATCCGTGGAAAACCCTCATGGCCGGTTTTTGTAGATCCTCGTAGTCCGCATTATCACGATGTGTGAGCTTCACAAGCCCCAAGGAAATCACCACGAACCACGCGCCCAGGATCACCGCGCCGATCGTGTACACCCAACCCATGGACGCAATGGGGATAAGCACGACGGACGAGATGGCCATAGCAATCGAATACACGACCACGTTTCGCGTCACCACGCGAGCTGGAGCTACAACCGGAAGCATGGGGACACCGGCCGCTGCGTAATCATCGCGGTATTTGATCGCAAGTGGCCAATAGTGAGCCGGAGTCCAGAAGAAGATAATCACAAACAGAATCACCGGAGTCCAACCCAACGTTCCAGTCACGGCCGCCCAAGCGATCAACACCGGCATACAACCAGCCGCGCCTCCCCACACAATGTTTTGTGGCGTTGAACGCTTGAGCAAAACCGTATACCCAAGGGCATAGGCCACGATCGCCAGAAATCCAAGAAAGGCTGCTAGCCAGTTAGTCAGTAGTCCCAATGTCAGCACACTGATTACACCCAAAACCGTGGCCTGAATCAGACCTGCGCGAACGCTAATCACCCCAGAAGCTATTGGGCGATTTCCCGTTCGGTGCATAACTGCATCGATATCGCGGTCATACACGCTGTTGTACGTATTCGCACTTGCGGCCGCCGCCGAGCCGCCCACCACCACGGCGAGCGTAGCTATCACGGTGGGCACGCCGTCAGACGCCAGAAAAAGCGTGGGCACGGCCGTGGCCAGTAGCAGCTCTACGATCCGGGGCTTGGTCACCCAGAAAAATGGTGCGATTCGAGACCGCACCCCAACCTTTGCCACCCCCCAAACATAGTCAATGGTGGGCGTGGCTGCTTGCTCTGGTGGTGGCGAGCATTCAGAGCTCTACAAAGTCGCCCAGGTCCACCAATAGACTTCACACATGAGACTTGCGCCGAAGAAACTTATCGATCTGGACCGCACACTTGATTGGAGTGCCGATGATCAACGCACGGTCGACTATTTACGGGCCCTAGCAGCCGATGCGGTGCAAAAGGTGGGGAATGGGCACCCCGGAACGGCCATGAGTCTTGCCCCCGCCGCCTACCTACTTTTTAACAAAATCATGACTCATGACCCGAAAGACCCCCAGTGGCTGGGTCGAGATCGCTTTGTCCTTTCGGCCGGCCATTCCAGCTTGACTCTGTACTCCCAACTTTTTCTTTGTGGTTATCCGCTGAGCATGGACGATCTGAAGTCCTTTCGCACGCTGGGGAGTCTGGCTCCGGGACACCCCGAGTTTGGTCACACGGTTGGCGTTGAAACTACAACTGGGCCGCTCGGGCAGGGGCTTGCTACCGCCGTAGGAATGGCGATGTCAGAGCGATTTGAAGCTGGCCTGTTCCCGCAATCTCCGTTTGCGCACCGAGTCTGGGTAATTGCTTCCGACGGCGATTTACAAGAGGGAATTTCCGGGGAAGCATCCTCCCTTGCCGGAACCCAAAAATTGGGACACCTCAATGTGATCTGGGATGACAATCGGATTTCCATCGAGGGAGACACTCAAGTTGCTTTCACTGAGGATGTCTCAAATCGATATCGCGCTTACGGCTGGGACGTACACGAAGTTGACATGGCTGCCAACGGAGATGTCGATATCACGGCGTTGCACGCCGCAATGGTTGCGGCAGCCAATACTGCAGGTGCACCGAGTTTTATCCGGATGCGCACGACAATCGCGTGGCCCGCACCACACGCGCGCGGTACCGCAAAGTCACATGGTTCGGCCCTTGGGGAAGTCGAAGTTGCGGCACTTAAGCAGGAACTTGGACTGGATCCACAGGAGAGTTTCGCATTTGATCCCGCCCTTGTAGATCGAGTTCGTGCAGCACTCGGTGAGCGGACCGCTCACGCACGAAAGAACTGGGATGCGGATCTGGCAACATGGCGAAAGGAGCAGGCTCCTGCCGCCGCACTACTCGATCGCCTAGTGGCTAAGGAGTTACCCGCAGATTTGGCTTCGCACCTACCGACCTACGCCGCCGGCGGAGCCACCTCGACTCGAAAAGCGTCAGGGCAAGTACTAAACGCCCTCGCCTTACAGCTACCGGAGATGTGGGGCGGATCGGCTGATCTGGCCGAATCGAACCTTACTTGGATCGATGGATCGCCCAGTTTTCTTCCGTACTTCAGTGACACTTCATCTCCGTACGGGCGCAACATTCACTTTGGCATTCGCGAACACGCAATGGGCGCTGCCCTTAACGGAATTGCACTCGATGGTTTAACCAAACCATTTGGCGGAACCTTCTTGGTATTTAGCGACTACATGCGCGGCTCAGTGCGCCTAGCGGCATTCATGCAAACCGACGTCACCTACGTCTGGTCACATGACTCAATCGGCCTCGGTGAAGATGGTCCAACCCACCAACCGGTAGAACACCTCTGGTCATTGCGGGCCATCCCGGGCTTAAGCGTTGTGCGACCAGCCGATGCCAAAGAAACCGCCGCGGCGTGGGTTGAGAATGTGCAGCGCGGCGTTCCGGTCGGACTAATTCTCTCGCGTCAGGATCTCCCCCACCTGGATCAAGAATATTCGCAGATTGCCGCCGGTGTGGCCCGAGGCGGATATATCCTTGCCAGCGACCCAGACCCCAAGGTAATAATAATCGCCACCGGCTCCGAGGTCAGTGTCGCTCTTGCTGCTAGGGAAACCCTTAATTCAGAGGGCGTGCAGGTGCAAGTAGTTTCCATGCCGTGCATTGAATGGTTTGACCAGCAGTCACAGGCTTATCGCGATCAAGTGTTGCCGCCACACATCACCGCGCGAGTTGCGGTGGAGGCGGGAGCAACATTGGGCTGGTACCGATTTGTGGGCACTAGCGGTGAAGTGGTTGGACTCGATCATTTTGGGGCAAGCGCCAGCGCCCCGGTGCTTTTCACAGAGTTCGGAATCACACCCGTCGCCGTCGTGGCGGCGGCATTGAGGGCCATCGAAAAATAGAGACCAACGAATCAACCTGGAGTAGTCATGAATGCAGTATTGGAAAGCCTCACCAAAGCCGGCGTCAGTATTTGGCTGGATGACCTCACTCGCACGCGCATCACCAGTGGGAATCTCAAGGAGTTGGTCGACACTTTAAGTGTACGCGGGGTAACCACAAATCCGTCTATCTTTGAAGGGGCCATCGCCGGCAGCGCAGATGCCTATGCTGCACAGATAGCAGCCCTCGCACAGAGTGGAAACGACGCTGAGCACGCCGTTCGATTAATGACTTCAGATGACGTGCGTAGCGCCTGTGATATTTTCGCGGGCGTTTTTGCACAGTCAGGTGGCACGGATGGCCGGGTGTCAATTGAAGTTGATCCCCGACTCGCACGCGACACCGAGGCTACAATCGCCGAGGCCCAGCAACTGTGGAACCTGGTGGATCGAGAGAATTTATTGATAAAGATACCGGCAACCCGGGAAGGCTTACCGGCGATCACGGAGGTCATCGGTCGTGGGATCAGCGTCAACGTCACCCTAATTTTCTCGGTGGATCGATATGTTGAAGTCATGGACGCATACTTGTCCGGGCTTGAACTCGCAGGTACGCGTGGCCACGACATCTCCAGGATTGAATCGGTCGCGTCTTTTTTCATCAGTCGTGTCGATTCCGCTGTCGATTCGCTTCTGGCAGCACAGGGCAGTGAGCGGGCGACGGCACTAATGGGACAAGCCGCGATCACAAATGCGCGCCTGGCCTGGGGGGCCTATTGTGATGTGCTCGCGAGCGAGCGCTGGAAGGCTCTGCCCACGGGAAACCCACAGCGCCCGCTCTGGGCCTCGACCGGGGTGAAAGACCCGGCCTACTCCGACACCCGCTACGTAATTGATTTGGTTGCACCGGGTTGCGTAAACACCATGCCAGAGAAAACCCTTTTCGCCGTGGCCGACCACGGTGTATTTCTCGGTGACACCGTTTCTGGTACCAGCAGTGCATCTGCGTCCATCTGGAGTGAACTGGCGGAACTCGGGATTGATGCGACATCGGTGTGCGATGACCTTGAATCTGACGGGGTCGCCAAATTTGAGCAGGCCTGGATATCACTGCTTGACACGGTCGCGAAGGCGCTTGAACGTGCCTGAATCCGAATACCTGAATCCACTCCGTGACCCTGAGGATCAACGCCTCCCTCGCATTGCCGGACCGTGTGCACTCATCCTTTTTGGAGTGACGGGTGACCTTAGTCGCAAGAAGGTAATGCCGGCGATCTATGACCTAGCCAATCGAGGCCTACTGCCACCAGGATTCGCCCTGGTGGGGTTCGCCCGTCGCGACTGGGCGGATCAGGATTTCGCCAAGGTCGTGCACGACGCCGTAAAGGAACACGCGCGGACCCCATTTCGTGAACAGACATGGACGCAACTCGCAGCCGGAATTCGCTTCGTTGACGGCGATATCGCTGACCCTTCGGCGTACGAGCGGATCGCAGAAGTGGTAACTGAACTCGACCGCACCGTGGGGACACAAGGCAACCATGCATTTTATCTGTCTATCCCACCTGGCCTATTCCCGGATGTCCTGAAGAACCTGGAAAGTTCGGGACTGGCAAAACGCCCCACATCCAATTCTTGGCGCCGGGTCGTCGTCGAAAAACCGTTTGGTCAGAATCTGGAAAGCGCTCAACAGCTCAATCAACTCGTCAACAGCGTCTTCCCGTCGGGCAGCGTTTTTCGCATCGACCACTATTTGGGAAAAGAGACCGTTCAGAATATTTTGGCGGTCCGATTCGCCAACGCAATGTTTGAACCCCTTTGGAACAATAATTATGTTGACAATGTGCAGATCACTATGGCCGAAGATATCGGGATCGGTGGCCGCGCCGGGTACTACGACGGAATCGGCGCAACCCGCGACGTGATTCAAAACCACCTCTTGCAACTGTTAGCGCTCACCGCCATGGAGGAACCGCTTTCGTTTAGCGCGGACGACGTTCGAGCCGAGAAGGAGAAGGCGCTGCGCGCGGTGACGCTCCCCGCGGACCTTGACGCACACACTTCGCGCGGCCAGTACGCCACTGGATGGCAGGGTGGCATCCCCGTGTGCGGCTTTTTGGAAGAGCCCGGAATCGCTGCGGACTCAACCACCGAAACGTTTGCGGCGATGCGCCTTAACGTAGAGAACCGCAGGTGGGCTGGTGTTCCGTTTTACTTACGCGCCGGCAAACGGCTCGGACGCAGGGTGACCGAAGTCGCAATAATCTTCAAGCGTGCACCGCACCTGCCCTTTGACTCCTCTTCGGTCGAAGAGCTCAGTAATAACACCCTCGTTTTCCGCATCCAACCCGATGAGGGCGTGACAGTTCGATTTGGCTCAAAAGTTCCCGATACCAGTTCAATTCAAGTGCGCGATGTCACTATGGACTTTCAGTACGGTGACTCATTTGTCGACACCAGCCCTGAGGCGTATGAAAGACTCATTCTCGATGTTCTTCTCGGAGATCCGCCCCTTTTCCCCCGCCATCAAGAGGTGGAACTGGGCTGGAAGATCTTGGACCCAATTCTTGAGCACTGGGGTAATCGCGGGGAACCGGATCAATATGCATCCGGCGGTTGGGGCCCAGCATCCGCCCATCACATGATTGCCCGTGATGGGCGTACCTGGAGGCGACCATGATCCGATTAGACGACACCAGTGGTGGAGCTGTGGCCGCGGCAATCTCGGCTGAACGACACCGGCAAGGATCACCAACAACGGGCATGGTGCTGACCATGCTGATCCTCACCGACGAGGAGTATCAATCTGATGCGACATCAGGTGCGGTTTTTGCTGCACGCCAGCATCCCATGCGCATAATCACCGTGATTCCCAAACCAAGTGGCAGTGGGCACACGCTTGACGCGGAGATCGCTGTCGGTGGCGACGATGGACCCGGCGAAGTTGCCGTCCTGCGATTACGCGGTGAACTGGCCGAGCACGCCAACTCCGTCGTGATTCCGCTGCTCCTTTCGGACACTCCAGTCGTCGCATTTTGGCCCGTCGGCGCACCAGATGTGCCTGCTGAAAGCGCAATTGGACTTCACGCACAACGGCGGATCACCGATGCAGCCACGTGTGCTGATCCCCTGGCTGGCTTGAGCCAGCGTGGTCGCGGTTATCGCCCTGGCGATACCGATTTGGCGTGGTCGCGGCTCACCCCGTGGCGCTCGATCTTGGCTGCCGCATTTGATCAACCCGTCGGTGCAGTCTCTGGCGGAACCATCACCGCGGAGCGCAATAATCCCAGTGCCGCTTTACTGTCCACCTGGCTGCAGGTCCGGCTCAATGCGAACGTAGGCATCTT
>DEZY01000161.1:11204-13460 GCA_002365735.1 Actinobacteria bacterium UBA3120 | reverse complement strand
GCGTAGGCATCACATGGACAGACCTGCCTGGGATTCAATCGGTTCACCTCGCAACGGACAGCGGTGAAATGGCGATCACTCGGCCTGATGGAGCAACGGCGACCCTGATCCGCAGTGGTGCACCCGACGCACTGATCTCGCTTCCCAGGCGAGATCTGACCACCTTGCTCAATGAGGAGCTCCGTCGCCTCAACCCGGATGACGTATACGGCCGGGTCATCCGCACCTACGCCGGGGTGAGCCTGTGATCCCTGATCTGCTCACCTGTGACAACTTGGTGAATCAGACGCTTGCAATGCTTACCGAGACGTTGGTCCTGACCAATCCCCAGCAGTGTCACCACGTTGTGCTCACCGGCGGTAATGTCGGAATGTCGATTACGCGCGAACTTTCTCAAGTTGCAGAAAGTGTTCCCGAGCGAGTGTGGGCAGATACACATTTTTGGTGGGGAGATGAAAGATTCGTTGCATCTGATCACCCTGATCGCAATGACCGTGACATTAAGAGCGCCCTCGCCGACTATTTCATCGAATCAAATGTTCATCGGGTGACCCCGAGCGATCAAATTGCCGATGCCCAAGGCTCCGCTGATCGATACCTGCATGAGTTGTTGAATTTTGGTGAGAATGGATCCCCGCCGCAATTTTGTTTCGTGATCTTGGGAGTCGGTCCAGATGGGCATATTGCATCACTGTTTCCAGGGCGGCCAGAGTTAAACTCACACGCGATCGCGCTACCGGTACTGGATTGCCCTAAACCACCGCCCGTTCGGGTGACACTGAGTTACCCGACTTTGAATAATTCAGACTGCACGTTACTACTTGTAGGTGGCGAAAATAAGCGAGACGCGCTCACTTCGATTATGAGTACCCGCGGTTCAATTGACAGCACGCCGGCCCGCGGAATTGAAGCAGTGAAAGCTTATGCCCTCACCGACCAGCTATTTACCGTGTAGCTTGTCGATTGCCTCCTGCAGGATTGCCGTCCCGTCTTTCTCAGAGCGTCGCTCTTTCACGTACGCCAAGTGGGTCTTATACGGCTCAACCTTGGGAGGCATCGGTGGATTTTCTTTGTCGGGCCCGGCAGGCAGGCCGCAACGCGGGCAGTCCCATGTTTCGGGCACTTCTGCTTCAGCCGCAAAGCTGGGCTTCGATTCGTGGGCACGGCTGCACCAAAACGACACAAAAATACGAGGCGCTGCCTCTCCCCGAACAGCCTCTCCCATGGGGCCTGCACCTACTCGGCTACCGCGAATTGCACTTCCACCAGCCATGATTAACTCCTTTAGGAAACGATATTATTTGTGAACGAGTACGAATCTAGCTATGAGCCGGTGCGAACGAGGAGCCCGACGGCAACGATAGATGCGGCCCAGATCAGTCCAAGCCCAACTGTCAATCGGTCCAGGTTCTTTTCCGCCACCGAGGAACCGCCGACCGAGGAACTCACCCCGCCACCGAACAGGTCAGAGAGACCGCCACCTTTACCACGGTGCAGCAGAATAAGGACGATGAGTAGAACGCTGGTGATGATCAGAAGCACGGCTAGCGCGATGGTTAAGGCATTAAGCATTACCGGGTCTAGACCTTTCGATTACGGGGCGAAATACGACCTTTAGGATAGGCCCACGAGGGAGTTACAGATCGGCCGGGTGCATCCGGTAGCGGATAATCCCCACAAACTCGTCTGGGTCCAAGCTGGCCCCGCCCACGAGGCCGCCGTCAACGTCAGGCTGGGCCATGATCGCAGCCACGTTATCTGCTTTCACTGAGCCGCCATAGAGGATCCGAACGCCCTGGGACGCCTGTGAGCTCCACTGCTCACTTACATGCAGCCGGATTGCCGAGCAGACCTCTTGGGCATCCGCTGGTGTTGCGACGGCGCCGGTCCCAATGGCCCACACTGGTTCGTAGGCGATTACCAGTTCACCGATTGCCTCATCGCTAAAGCCGGCAAGTGATTGGGACACCTGCTCTAATACGAATTCGATTGTGTTACCCGCTTCACGGATTTCAAGGGATTCGCCAACACATACGATCGGGACCAGCGCATTAGCCAAGGCGGCCTGGGTCTTGGCGTTAACGATCTCATTGCTTTCCCCGTGATTAGCCCGACGCTCACTGTGTCCGGTGAGTACAAAGGTGCAGCCCAATTTGGCCAACATGGCGCCGGAAGTATCCCCGGTATGTGCCCCCTTAACGTGAGGTGAGAGATCCTGAGCCCCGTATTTGATATCGTATTTATCACCGACAATCA
>DEZY01000161.1:8329-11056 GCA_002365735.1 Actinobacteria bacterium UBA3120 | reverse complement strand
TATTTGATATCATATTTATCACCGACAATCAGTGTTTGCACCGATCTCAAGTCCGTGAATGGTGGGAGCACGGCCACATCAACCGCCTCAAAATCGTCTTCATTGAGTGCAAATGCCAACTTTTGAACTAAAGCGATGGCCTCGAAGTGATTAATGTTCATTTTCCAATTGCCCGCCATGAGCGGAGTCCGGGGATCATTCTTTGCCATCTATTTACTACCTTCCAATACGGTGAGACCGGGGAGATTCTTGCCTTCGAGGAATTCTAGGCTGGCTCCACCACCGGTGCTGATATGGTCAAATTTGCTCTGATCAACCTCAAGGGTCCGAACGGCTGCGGCTGAGTCTCCCCCACCGATCACAGTGAATCCCGTTGAATCAGCCATTGCGCGCGCCACTGCCAAGGTGCCACCAGCAAAAGCTGGCATCTCAAAGACACCCATTGGGCCATTCCAGACGATTGTGGCAGAGTCGCGAATGATCTGGGAGTACAGCTCACGCGTACGCGGGCCAATGTCCAGGCCCATTTGATCCGCCGGAATCGAGTCTTGATCTACGGTCGCAGTAATAGCGTCAGGGGCGAAACGATCAGCGACCACAAAGTCCACCGGAAGCATCAAATTCACCCCGAGATCTTGCGCCTGCGTGAGAAATCCTCGTGCGGCCTCCACGAAGTCCGGCTGTGCAATGGAGTCGCCAATTCCCAACCCCATGGAGAGCAAGAACGTGTAGGCCATTCCACCACCAATCAGCAAGTTGTCGACCCTGGGAAGTAATGACTGGATCACCCCCAATTTGTCACCAACTTTGCTGCCACCCAGAATCACGGTGTAAGGCCGCTGCGCTCTTTGGAGCAGCTGAGCGAAAACTTCGCTTTCACGCGCGACAAGTAGCCCAGCGGCATTTGGGACCAGTGTCGCCAGCTCGGTAACAGATGCTTGCTCCCTATGTACGACTCCAAAGCCATCACTGACGTAGCAATCAGCCCAGCTGGCCCAATTGCGAGCCAGTTCCAGCCGAGCCTTCGGATCTTTGCTCGTTTCGCGTGGATCAAATCGAACGTTTTCCAGCAACGCGACATCACCTGCGGTGAGGCTGTCGATCACCTCGCGATCCGTGCTCGGCGCGGCCGAAAATACAACCGAAATCCCCAACAATTGAGACAACCGCCGGGCAACAGGGGCCAGGGTTAACTCAGCAACGCGCACGCCTTCAGGGCGACCAAGGTGCGCAAGGATCACAACCCGTGAGCCTGCTTTACGCAATGCGTTAATCGTGGGCAGCGCTGCCACGATCCGCAGATCGTCGGTGATTTCGCCCTCTTCGTTAAGCGGGACATTGAAATCGCAGCGAACGGCGACCGTCGAATCGGGGAGATCAAGTTCGTGCAAAGTGCCCACTAGAGCTTGGCACCAACAAACGTCACAAGGTCAACGAGTCGGTTGCTGTATCCCCATTCGTTGTCGTACCAGCCCAGGACCTTCACCATGTTTCCATTGACGTTAGTCAAAGAAGAATCGAAAATGCACGATGATGGATCGGTGACAATATCTGTCGAGACGATTGGGTCTTCCGTGTACTGCAAGATGCCCTTAAGGGGGCCCTCCGCTGCAGCCTTGACAACCGCGTTAATTTCTTCCTTGGTTGCGGCAGTTCTTAGCTCGACAGTCAAATCGGTCGCTGACCCGGTCGGGACGGGAACACGCATCGCGTAACCGTCAAGCTTTCCCTTAAGGTGCGGCATGACGAGTCCGATCGCCTTTGCCGCACCTGTACTTGTGGGGATCATGTTCAATGCAGCCGCACGTGAACGGCGCAGGTCACTATGTGGAAAGTCCAGAAGGCTCTGATCATTGGTATAGGCGTGGATAGTGGTCATGAGTCCACGCTCAATGCCGAATGCGTCGTCAATGGCCTTAGCCATCGGTGCCAAACAGTTGGTTGTGCACGAAGCGTTAGAAATAATATTATCCGTGGCGGGGTCGTATTTGTCCTCATTTACGCCCATGACGATCGTGATGTCTTCACCCTTCGCCGGTGCGGAGATGATCACCTTTTTGGCGCCGGCAGTGATGTGCTTTCCAGCTGACTGCGCGTCGGTAAAGAAGCCGGTTGATTCCACAACAATTTCGGCACCGATTTTTCCCCATGGAAGATCTGCAGGATCCCGCTCAGCAAAAATAGGGATCCGCACTCCATTAACCACTATTGCACCGTCTTCAGCCACCACGGTACCGTTGAAACGACCCAAAATACTGTCATACTTCAACAAATGCGCCAGAGTCTTGGTGTCTGTGAGGTCGTTAATACCTACGACTTGGACGTCAGCCCCGCTTACCTCAATTGCCCGAAAGAAATTGCGGCCAATGCGACCAAATCCGTTGATGCCAACCTTCACCGAGTACTCCTCTTATATGTGTGTATGACGATGCCGAACTACTTTGTCCAGCCATACGAATGAATGTGTTCTAGGACGCAAACATAGTGGATCCACATTTACCGAAGTGCTACAGGCGAACTTCAAGGTTTGCGACAGTCGCTTCCGTGTCCGGAATTCCCATCTCCTGAGCTTTCTTGTCTGCCAGAGCCAGCAAACGGCGAATCCGCCCAGCAATCGCGTCCTTTGTCATCGGCGGGTCACTGAGCGCGCCGAGTTCTTCTAGGCTTGCCTGTTGGTGCTCCATGCGCAGTCTTCCGGCTACCACGAGGTGATCGGGTACTTCATCG
>DEZY01000161.1:4643-8149 GCA_002365735.1 Actinobacteria bacterium UBA3120 | reverse complement strand
TCGGGTACTTCATCGCCCAAAATTTCCAGGGCGCGCTGCACCCGCGCGCCTGCAGCAACCGCGGCGCGAGCTGAGCGACGTAAATTTGCATCGTCAAAATTGGCCAGTCGGTTGGCCGTCGCACGTACTTCACGTCGCATCCGTCGCTCTTCCCACGCCATCATGGCGTCGTGCGCCCCAAGTTTGGTGAGCATGGCTCCAATGGCGTCCCCGTCACGGATCACTACTCGATCTACTCCCCGCACTTCGCGGGACTTCGCGGCAATACCCAAACGACGTGCCGCCCCCACGAGTGCAAGGGCTGATTCGGGACCGGGACAGGTGATTTCCATAGACGAGGATCGGCCTGGTTCGGTCAAAGAGCCATGCGCCAGGAATGCAGCGCGCCACGCGGATTCGCAGTCACACAAAGCACCAGCCACAATAGCCGGGGGCAAACCTTTTACCGGACGTCCACTCGCATCGACTATTCCAGTCTGCCGCGCAAGGGCTTCACCGCCTACAACTACTCGCACTAAATACCTAGTGCCCTTCTTTATTCCCGTCCCTTGAACCAGCGCAATTTCACTGTCATGGCCGTAGATTTCAAAAATATCTTTACGCAATCTTCGGGCTGAGGAGCCAGTATCAAGGTCTGCTTCAACGACAATGGCTCGATTAATGATGTGCAGTCCGCTTGCAAATCGCAGGATTGTAGACACCTCTGCCTTGCGGCAACACATCTTGGTTACCTCGACTCTACTGAGTTCGTCTTTCACCGCGGAGGTCATTGCCATTACTTACTCCCTAAATCTCGGGCTACAAAACGCAAAGCATCGGCCAGCTTGTCCGGATCATGCGTTGCTGCGCTAGATGCAACCTCAATCCTAAACGCCTTGGCCCCCACGCTCTGCGCTGCCTGCTCGCACTGCCACTGGCCTTGCGTCTGATCCAGGTCAAAAATTATCGCGTCCAATGCAATATCCGAGAAAAGCGCACACCAGGACTTCACGTAATCAGCCGGAGTAAATCCAGTTGTTTCCCCGATTTGTTCGGATAAATTCATAATCAGAATCCGCCGGGCCGAACTTCTGGCTACGGCCCTTCGTATTCCCGGCACCAGCAAGGAAGGAACCACTGAGGTGAACCATGACCCAGGACCAAAAACCAAAATCTCCGCTTGGTCGATGGCCTCCACTGCCTCTTGACAAGCCTGCGGATCAGTTGGTTCGATCCAAATTTTGGCAACTCGCCCACCCGTCGTCGCAATGGCAACTTGACCACTTACTTCAGAAGATCTTGTTGGGTCAAGGGGATCCAATCCAACAATCTGGGCGACAATGTCGATCGCTTCAGCGCTACATGGAAGCACTCTCCCCTGTACTCCCAACAATGATCCCAGGAAATCGAGCCCCTCGTGAGTGGATGCGCCACCGTTCCATAGAGCGGTGAGTAAAACATTCCCGACGACGTGACCCTCAAGACCACTTTCACTATTGCCGCTGGGAAAGCGATATTGCAGAATCGACTCAATACCTTCACCCAGTCTGTTGTTTGGCAATAGCGCCGCAATAGCCATGCGAAGATCCCCCGGAGGGGCAACGTCGAACGCCTTTCGGATTCGTCCGCTGGAGCCACCGTCGTCGCAGACGCCCACGATCGCGGTTAAGTCCGTGATCGCGGCTGCATCAAGTAATGCCCTGGCTGCGCGAAGCGTGGCAAACAATCCGTGCCCGCCCCCAAATGCAACAACCCGACCGAGTGAACTCGATTCACTCACGGCCAAGGTCCCGATGAAACACCGTCGCCCGGAGTCCCTTCTCACGCAACATGGCAGCGAGTTCCTCGGTCATAGCGACACTTCTATGTTTGCCACCGGTACAGCCGACGGCGACCGTGACGAGCCTCTTTCCTTCACGCAAATATCCTTCACGCATTGTGCCTAGCAACTCCTGAAAGTGAGTGAGGAAGTCTTTTGCCCCCGAACCCTGTAGCACATTTTCGGATACGGCCCGGTCCCTTCCGGTCAGCTGACGTAGCTCTTCTTCCCAATATGGATTCGGCAGGAACCGCACATCAGCGACCATGTCAGCGTCCACTGGGATTCCATACTTGAACCCGAATGAGAGCACGGTGATGTGGAAATCGCTTTCCCCATCGGAATCAAATGCCGCTTCGATTCGACGTCGAAGGTCGTGCACATTTAGCGAGGTCGTATCAATAACTAGATCTGCTACGGCCCTGATATCACCCAAAATCTCGCGTTCCCGCACGAGTCCGTCAACTATCCGGTGATCGAGCGCGCCTTCATCGTTTTGCAGTGGGTGTGGCCTGCGTGAAGACTCAAATCGTCGCACCAAACTTTCGTCAGTTGCCTCGAGAAAAACTATGGTCACGCTGCCAATGCGCAGCGCTACATCAGACATCACCGAACTTAGTTGCGCGAAAAGTGAGCGGCTCCGCGTATCCACTACGACCGCGACTTTCTTGATATCGGAGCTGCCACTCGCCAACTCGAGCGCCTCCAAGAGCAACGTGGGTGGGATATTGTCGATAACGAACCAGCCGAGATCTTCAAGTGCCCGCGCGGCGGTAGTGCGACCGGCACCACTCATGCCGGTGAGGATGATCAGTTCTGAGTCCTGCAAGTCTGCACCCGACATAAACGCCTCTCGTGAGTATGTAATCTGCACATGATCAAGATCTCGATAGTTACGTTACCGTGATTGTCAAGAACCTTCCAGATGCAAATTCTTCCAAATTACTTCGGCCGTTTTTGGCCCAACTCCGGGAACGCCTGACAGTTCCGCTTCACTGGCCTGACGCACCTTCTTCACAGACCCGAAAACTTTCAGCAGCGACTTAATCATTACGGGTCCAACCCCTGGTATTTCATCTAGTTGACTGTGCAGCGAAGTGGAATTACGTCGCTGTCTGTGATGTGCGATCGCAGCCCGGTGCGCTTCATCGCGGACCCTTTGCAGTAAGTGCAGGGCATGGCTATTGCGTGCAAAAATCACCGGGTCAACCTGGTTCACAACCCACACTTCTTCGAGCCTCTTCGCCAGTCCAACTACCGGCACGCTGACCCCGCAGTCCCGCAAGGCGGCTACCGCCGCTTTCACCTGCCCGGCAGCTCCATCAATCACCAGCAGTGCTGGCTGGTATGCAAAGCGCGAGTCCTGCGGGTGTGACTGTTCTTTGAATCGTCTGCTCACCACTTCGTAGACGCTAGAAAGATCATCTTTGCGTTCGCCTTTGATAATGAATTTGCGGTAGTCAGATTTTTTCGGGAGTCCGTCTTCGAATACGACCAGCGACCCCACGGTCTCTGTGCCGGCCAAAGTAGAAATATCGATGCATTCAATTCGAAGTGGTGGCTCCGGTAGCTCGAGTACCTCTTGAAGGTCATTGAGTGCTTGCGTCCGAACCGTTATATCGGCACTTTTCTCAAGTCTCGATTTCGTGAGTGCACGTTCGCAATTTTCTGCGGCGGTTGCCATGAGTGCTCGCTTGTCGCCTCTTTG
>DEZY01000161.1:592-4432 GCA_002365735.1 Actinobacteria bacterium UBA3120 | reverse complement strand
CTCTTTGAGGCATGCGCAAGTCCACTTTGGATCGGCGTTCACCCGCCAGCCAATCGGTGAGCGTCGATTGATTTGCCGGCAACTGCGAAAGAAGAACCTCCTTGGGAACTCCGTCAGTCGCGATATCGGAATAGACTCGAGTGAGAATACGCTCAACGTACCCGGGTTCATCAATTTCCTCGATGCGCTCCACAACGAAGAACCGCTCGCCCGTAATTCTCCCCACTCGAACGTGAATTATCTGAACCCCTACATTCAGTTCATCGAAAGTAAATGCGAGAAGATCGGCGTCCGTTGAGTCTTCAAAAACCACTGAGTTTCTTTCCAGCACCTTCTCCAACGCAACCAGTCGGTCACGCCACTTCGCCGCTGCTTCGAAATCCTCACTGTCCGCAGCTTGCTGCATCTGTTCACCGATGTGATCCACAAACTCGCGGGTTTGACCACTAAGGAAGCGCATCAATTGATTGACCAGCCCGCTGTAGTCCTCAGATGAAATTCGGCCCACGCAGGGGGCACTACATTTGTCGATATATCCCAGCAAACACGCCCGACCGCTTCTCTTGGCTTGATTGAACACTCCGTTACGACACGAGCGGACCGGAAACACCCGGATCAGTTCCTCAAGGGTCGCCTTGATCGCCCACACTTGTGTGTAAGGCCCAAAGTAGCGGGTGCCTTTTCGCTTTGCTTCTCGAACAACCGCAACTCGTGGATACTCTTCACCGACGGTCACCGCGAGGTAGGGATATGTCTTGTCGTCCCTAAAACGAACATTGAAACGCGGGGAGTACTCCTTGATCCAAGAATATTCCAATACGAGCGCTTCGACTTCGTTGCCCACGGTAAGCCAGTCCACACTTGATGCCGTCGTCAACATTGTTTGAGTCCGTGTATGTAGGGCGCTGAAATCTTGAAAGTATGAGTTCAGGCGTGAACGAAGGTTGATTGCTTTGCCCACGTACACCACCCGACCCTGTGGATCGCGGAAACGATAGACACCCGGGCTCATCGGGATCGTCCCAGAGGCGGGCCGGTAGGTCGAAGGGTCGGCCACTAGAACCTGCGCAACTTAGCCAACACTGACTTTGGTTCCGTCCAACACAAATGTGACCGCCGACAGCCCTTCCGTTGCTGGGCCAACGATAACTGATCCGTCGAGTGCGGAAAAGATCGAGCCGTGGCACGGGCAAAAGATTTGGTTATCTAATACTTGATTCACTTTGCAGCCCTGATGTGGGCAAATTGAGGAAAATGCCACCACTTCACCTTCACTGGGCTGCGTCACGACGATGGGTGGTTCTGCCACGAAGACTCCTCCACCGACCGGAATATCTTCTAGTGAAATCGAGTCTGCTGGTACGGTCTCGGTTTCACTCGCACATGAATTGAGCGAAACACCGGTCGCCGCAAATGCCCCAGTGACCACCCCCGCCTTGAGGATCTCCCGTCGATTCATCCAGCTGCCCCCTATCGCTTTAGTTTCATATTAATCAGGAATCCTCCGGTGTGGCTTTCCTTGACAGCTGCTACGTCGATCGGTGTCCCTTGGGCAACAACCTGGCCACCGCCAGAGCCGCCCTCAGGCCCCATATCAATGATCCAGTCCGCCGATTTAATCACATCCAGATTGTGTTCGATCACGATCACACTGTTGCCCTTGTCCACCAAGCTCTGCAGGACCAGCAGCAGTTTGCGGATATCCTCGAAGTGTAGCCCGGTCGTGGGTTCATCGAGAATGTAGATGGTCCGTCCGGTCGACCGCTTCTGAAGCTCGGCAGAGAGTTTCACTCGCTGTGCTTCACCGCCGGACAGGGTTGGAGCTGACTGACCCATGCGGACATAACCCAAGCCGACTTCCACCAAGGTCTTCAAGTGCCGCGCAATCGCCGGAATAGCAGCAAAAAATTCACTTGCTTCCTCAATCGGCATATTGAGAACCTCGGCGATGGTTTTTCCCTTGTAATGGACTTCAAGGGTTTCGCGGTTGTAGCGCGCACCATGACACACTTCACAAGGCACATACACATCTGGCAAGAAGTTCATTTCGATCTTAAGGGTGCCGTCTCCGCTACAGGCCTCACAACGGCCACCTTTGACGTTGAAACTGAATCTCCCCGGTTGATACCCGCGAATCTTTGCTTCTTGGGTTTGGGCAAATAGTTTGCGCACATGGTCGAACACACCTGTGTAGGTCGCCGGGTTACTCCGTGGTGTGCGACCAATTGGGCCCTGATCAACGTGGACAACTTTGTCTACTTGGTCTAGCCCGGTGACCTTCGTGTGCTTGCCGGGAACTACGGATGCGCCATTGAGCTCACGTGCAAGGACATTAAGCAATACGTCATTCACCAAAGTTGACTTACCAGATCCGCTGACCCCGCTGACAACACAGAGATTCCCTAATGGAAAGTCAACGTCAACGCCGAGGAGGTTGTGTTCTCTAGCGCCTCTCACCCCAATCCATCCACGCTCCTGTCCGCGTCGCACCTGCGGTACAGCGATACTTTTTGCCCCAGAAATATAGGCCCCTGTGATCGATTTTTTGGACTTGATCAGATCTGCTAGCTTGCCGCTGACAACAACTTCACCGCCATGTTCGCCAGCACCGGGACCAATGTCAACAATCCAGTCCGCCTTCCGAATCGTTTCCTCGTCGTGTTCGACCACGATCAGCGTGTTACCCAAGTCGCGCAACCGGATCAGCGTGCTGATTAGCCGTTCGTTATCTCGCTGATGCAAGCCAATACTGGGTTCATCGAGTACGTAAAGCACGCCGGTCAGGCCCGATCCAATTTGAGTCGCAAGTCGTATCCGCTGCGCCTCTCCGCCAGCGAGTGTCCCGGCGGCGCGATCAAGTGAAAGATAATGAAGACCGACATCGACCAGAAATTGCAACCGCTCGTTGACTTCCTTGAGCACTCGCGCTGCAATAGTTTCATCGCGTTTGGAAAGCTTTAATGTCGCAAGCAGGTCTCGTGCCCCACTGATGGGCAGAGCTGCAACTTCCGCGATTGAATGGTCTGACACGGTTACCGCAAGGGTCAAGGGCTTGAGTCGGCTGCCATGGCAGGATTCACACGGTACTTCACGCATAAAGCCTTCAAATCTTTCGCGGGAGGAATCCGTGTCTGCCTCAGCGTGACGACGCGAAATAAAGTTCACGACCCCCTCGTAGGTTGTGTGGTAGGAACGTTGGCGTCCGTATCGGTTCTTAAACTTCACATGGAGTTGCGCATCGGTGCCATAGAGAATCGCCTTACGGCTCTTCGCGCTGAGCTTAGACCACGGGGTGTCGAGGTCGATCCCAGTTTCTTCGGAGAGCGACTCAAGCAGTCTTCGGAAATATTCACTGACGGTGCCACGCGACCAAGGAGCTATTGCCCCTTCATTTAGTGATGCAGCAGGATTTGGGATTACCAACTCCACATCAACAGCCCGTGTCACGCCCAGTCCAGAGCAGGCCGAGCAGGCACCAAATGGTGAGTTGAACGAAAATGATCGCGGCTCCAGCTCCTCAAATGATAAGCCGTCTCGCGTGCAGGCGAGATGCTCACTCAGAGTTAATTCCCGATCAGGATCCCCCGCAGGACGATCGACGAAATCCAATGTCACGTTACCGTGTCCGAGCGAAAGCGCGGTCTCCACCGAATCAGTCATGCGTTGTCGTGACTCTGAGTTGACGGACAGGCGATCAACGACTACTTCAATCGTGTGCTTTTCTTGCTTTTTGAGAGTCGGAACTTCATCTAGCGAATAAATTTCACCGTCAACTCTCACTCTCGAGTAGCCGTCGGCTTGCAGTTGCTTAAAGACCTCGAGGTATTCACCCTTGCGCTC
>DEZY01000161.1:0-465 GCA_002365735.1 Actinobacteria bacterium UBA3120 | reverse complement strand
GCCGCAAATAGTCATAAATTTCCGTGATCGTCCCTACGGTCGATCGAGGGTTACGCGAGGTTGATTTCTGGTCTATCGACACCGCCGGTGAGAGCCCTTCAATGAAGTCCACATCCGGTTTATCCAACTGCCCTAGAAACTGCCTCGCGTAGGCGGACAAACTTTCCACATACCGCCTCTGGCCCTCTGCAAAAATTGTGTCGAACGCCAGACTCGACTTTCCCGAACCAGAAAGACCCGTGAAAACGATCAGGGCGTCTCGTGGAAGATCAACGGACACGTTCTTAAGATTGTGCTCGCGAGCGCCCCTGATGACTAACTTTTCCACTCTGACTCATTCCCATGTGTTGAATACAATTGCGATTCGCTAGCCGCCCCAATCTTATGCGACGCACGGTGATTGGATACCCGTGGGAACCTGCGCTCACCAACGCCCTGTCGGTATATCCGAAATGGCTAGATCCG
>DEZY01000108.1 GCA_002365735.1 Actinobacteria bacterium UBA3120 | reverse complement strand
GCTTTGACGGACCTTTGACTCTACTACCTTCCTCGATTCCGAAAGCTGCCTTGAGTTGTTCGTCTTCTTTTGTATCGAGTTCATCCGCCCGCGTATTGGCGGCCGTCGTTGCCGCAGTGACCATCTCATGCGCCGCGAAAACACACGAAGGAACGTCGCGCAGGCTGATCGCCGACCTCAGATCAGATTGCCGTCGAGTTCGGCTTGCTTCCTCGGTGGCCAGTCCGCGCGCTCGGCCAATGTGTCCTTGGGATGCACGCGCTGCAAATGCCGCCATCGCTGGATCGACTTTGTAGGTGTTGATTAACAACTGCGTTACGTCTTTGGTTGTGGGTGTCCGCAGGGAGATGTGTCTGGTTCGCGAGACAATCGTTGGTAGTACGTCTTCAACACTGGGGGCGCACAACACCCACACGGTGCGCGGGGTTGGCTCTTCCAGGCTTTTCAGTAAGGAATCAAAGGCTTGGTCGGTCAGACGGTCAGCATCTTCCATGATAATTACCCGCCAGGGCGTATCAATTGGCGCAAATGCTGAAAGTCGAACTAGTTCGCGGGCTTCCTCGGCGCCGTAGGACAGCTCGCTGGGAATAATGATTTGGACATCGGGGTGACCACCGACTGGGGTCATGCGGCAGATCTGGCAGGTTCCACAACCATTAAGTGGGCACATAAGCGCCGCGGCAAATGTCGTTGCAGCAGTCGATCTACCCGATCCTGGTGGTCCGGTGATCAACCAGGCGTGGGTCATGGCTGGCCCTGGTTCACCCACGCGCATCTTATCGGCGTCCGTAACAGCCCGGCTCAGTTTTTCCACTGCGTCTGACTGCCCGACTAGCGCATCCCATATTGGTTGCATCACTATTTCAGTTCTTGCATTACGCGCTCGCGAATAACCCGTGCACTTTCCTCTTTTGTTCCAGCCGCATCCACTATCAAGTAGCGACTCGGATCTTGAGCAACAATTTCAAGAAATGCATCTGCAACATCGCGGTGATATTGCATTGGCTCTGATTCCAAACGGTCAGGGTTCACGACCCGCTTCATACTTACTTCAGGGTCAAGGGCCAACACAATTGTGAGATCCGGCAGCAGCCCACCCGTTGCCCACATGCTCAAATCCCTGACGCGATCCGCGCCCAATGCGCGCGCATAACCTTGGTAGGCAATCGAAGAATCGATGTAACGGTCACAAATGATGACTTCGCCTCTTGCTAGTGCCGGGCGAACCACTCGGGCCACATGATCTCCGCGAGCCGCCGCAAAGAGCAACGCTTCGCTCTGCGGATTCATTCCTTCATGCGCACGACTGAGAACCGTGTCCCGAATTTGCTCGGCGGCCGGTGTGCCCCCCGGCTCCCTCGTTCGCAAAACCACGTGCCCTTGTTGGGTGAGGTAGTCCGCTAACAACGCTTCTTGGGTTGATTTACCAACGCCCTCTCCGCCCTCAAAGGCAATGAAATATCCGGTCATCGGTGTTCCTAAGTTTTCACTTCTTGGCCAGACATTGCATCAGCCGCGGTTGGCGCTGCCTTCTTTGCCACTGTTTTCTTGGTGGTCTTCTTTGCTGCCTTCTTCGTGGTCTTCTTAGCTGCCTTCTTGGCAGGTGCCCGCTTGGCCGTTTTCTTGACTGCTGGACCTTTAGCCCTCCGTTCAGCAATCAAATCGCTTGCCCGATCAAGGCCGACACTCATCGGGTCATCAGCAACGCGAAGGGTTGCATTGACTTCACCGTCAGTGACATACGCCCCAAAGCGACCTTCTTTAACGACAATCATTTGCCCGGTTGATGGATCAACACCAACTTCACGCAACGGACCGGCAGCCTGGCCTCGGCCTCGGCGCACCTTTGGTTGCGAGTAAAGCAGAAGGGCTTCTTCCAGAGTCACTTCAAAGATCCGATCCTCGTTATCGAGGGAACGGGAATCTTTGCCCCTCATGAGATAAGGACCGTAACGACCATTTTGTGAAGTAATTTCTTCGGCCGTTGTTGGGTCAATGCCCACAACTCTTGGCAGGCTTAACAGTGAAATAGCCTGCTCAAATGTTACTTCACTTGGTTTCATATAACTAAACAATGAAGCCGTGCGCGGCTTGGCCGATTTTGGCGAACCCTCTGGCAAGTCCTCTGTGACATAGGGGCCGTAGCGTCCGGACTTGGCAACAATCATGAGTTCGGTATCTGGGTGAAGTCCCAGTTCCCGGTCTCCCGATGGCTCAAGGAGAAGCTCCTCTGCGAGTTCTGCGGTGAGTTCGTCCGGGGCAACACTCATGGGAATATTCGCGCGCTCTTCGTCGCGCTCCACGTAGGCGCCATAGCGGCCAACACGCAGCATCGCGTCCGTTCCCTTAATGGGCATGGTCGCAATTCCGCGGGCATCGATTGCACCCAGGTCCTCGGTCAGCGCCTTAACACCGTGAAAATGTCCTTGGGCCATTTCGCCACCGCGCCAGAATGCATCAAGTTGCTTAATTCGATTGGTTTTTCCTAGAGCAATCTCATCGAGCGCTTCTTCCATATTAGCCGTGAACTTGTAGTCAACGAGTTCGCTAAAGTGCTCTTCAAGGAGTCGCACCACCGCGAGCGCGGTGAAACTGGGAACAAGCGCCGAGCCCTTTTTCCAGACGTAGCCTCGGTCAACAATCGTTGACATGATCGAGGCGTAAGTTGATGGCCGGCCAATTCCCAATTCTTCGAGCTTGCCGACGAGGGTCGCTTCGGTGAATCTTGCTGGCGGCTTAGTGACGTGTCCTTCTGGAGTGAGTTCCTTCGCAGTGAGTTTCTGTCCCTCACTGAGCGCAGGAAGTTGGCGGTCCTCCTCCTTGTCGTCATCAGAGGCGATGTCGTCAAGTGCTGCCTTAAACCCTGGGAAAATCACCACGGTTCCGCTCGAACTAAACTCTGCATCCTTGCCATCTGCTGCTTGGGCACCGAATTTTATCGTGGTGGTAGCAACTTGAGCGTTCACCATCTGGCTGGCGACAGTGCGCTTCCAAATCAATTCATAGAGTAGGAATTCGTCTCCGGTCAGTTCCTTGCTGACTTCCCCCGGTGTCCGAAAAGTGTCACCCGCTGGACGGATTGCCTCATGCGCCTCTTGCGCGTTCTTTGACTTATTGGCCCACACGCGCGGGCTGGCATCAATGTATTCGGGGCCGTACAGCTCAGTGGCTTGTGAGCGCGCAGCATTAAGCGCCTGGGCCGAAAGGCTCACCGAGTCGGTGCGCATATAAGTGATGTAGCCGTTTTCATATAGACCTTGCGCCACCCGCATTGTCCGCTGAGCGCCCCAACGGAAACGACCCGACGCTTCCTGCTGAATTGTGGAAGTGGTGAATGGTGCTTTTGGTTTACGCTGCCCAGGCTTTTGCTCAACTGAACGAACCGTGTACTCGACCCCAGAAAGTGATCCGACGAACGCTTTTGAGCCCGATTCATTTAAAAGCACGACATCAGTTTTTGATAGCTCCCCGGACGCATTAAAGTCACCACCGGTTGCAATTCGCTTGCCGTCAATGGTTACAAGCTTGGCCTCGAAGTCGCCCGGCGCAAATTTTCCTTTAATGTCCCAATATCCGGCCGAGTTAAAGGCCATACGGATTCGCTCCCGCTCAACAACGAGACGCACCGCCACGGACTGGACTCGCCCTGCTGAGCGTGCCGAACGACCAATCTTCTTCCACAGCACTTCAGAGACGGGGTAGCCATACAGGCGGTCCACAATGCGTCGGGTCTCCTGGGCTTCCACCAAATCCATGTCAACATCTCGTGGATGGGAAACCGCTTCTTGGATCGCTTCTTTGGTGATTTCATTAAAGACCATGCGCTTAACCGGGACCTTGGGCTGGAGCACCTCCATGAGATGCCAGGAGATCGCCTCGCCTTCGCGGTCCTCATCTGTTGCCAGCAGGAGTTCATCTGAATTCTTCAGGGCAGCCTTTAGCGCCTTAATCGTTGCTTTCTTGGATTCATGCACGATGTAGAACGCCTTGTAGCCGTCATCAACATCAACAGCGAGTTTTGCCCACGGTTTCTTGCGCTCCGCGAGCGGGAGATCAGATTTCTTGGCAACTAGATCCCGCACATGACCAACCGACGCCAATACCTCGTAATCGGGTCCAAGGTAGCCGGCAATCTTCTTCGCCTTGGCCGGTGATTCAACAATCACCAGTGTCTTCGAAGCCATGTGATCCTTTCGGGTCTGGGGTCAAATAACCCCTTCGGTCGAAGACTGACCGTAGGACACACCTATATATATGTGTAACACCGCCCCCTTGGCGCGGGCGTGTCGCGCCCCTAGACCGGAGTGCTGGGGCCCCCAAAAAGCGAAGAGGGCCGGGCACCTGGCCCGACCCTCTCGATGAATCAATTAATTGCGGCTATGCGTGGGAAATTTCCTGTTGATCTCCCACAGCGATCGGGCGACGCTTGCCAATAATCACCGAAATCAAGATTATCAGGACCGAAACTGCAGCAACTGTGTACCGGAGAACGTCATTGGCATCTGCTCCCACGCTGAGACCCACAATTGCTGGGGCGATCAACAGTGCGACCAGGTTCATGACCTTGATCAGTGGGTTGATTGCTGGGCCAGCGGTGTCTTTGAATGGGTCGCCAACGGTGTCACCGATAACGGTTGCTTCGTGGGCAGGGGATCCCTTTCCACCATAGTTGCCGTCTTCGACGAACTTCTTGGCGTTATCCCATGCGCCACCACTGTTGGATAGGAACACCGCCATAAGAACACCGGATGCAATGGTTCCGGCGAGGTAGGCGCCCAGGGCGCCCACACCCAAACCAAAGCCGACCGCGATCGGGGCAAACACAGCCAGGAGCCCTGGTGTCACCAACTCACGCAGTGAGTCGCGAGTCACAATGTCGACCACTTTGGCGTATTCAGGCTTCTCGGTTCCCTCCATGATTCCGGGGTGATCGCGGAACTGACGGCGCACTTCGTAGATGACTGCGCCAGCGGCCCGCGAGACCGCGTCAATTAGTAGACCTGAGAAGAAGAACACCACTGCGACCCCAATAATCAAACCAACCAGATTAGCGGGGGAGGCAATGTCAAGAATTCCTTCGTACTGCAACATCCCAGCCGCAGTAGCGGTGAATTCACCGGCAGATTCCGTCGCGCCGAGAATCGCGTCCCGGAACGCACCGAACAGTGCCGTTGCGGCAAGCACTGCCGTTGCGATTGCGATCCCCTTGGTGATTGCTTTGGTGGAGTTACCGACTGCATCGAGGCGGGTAAGAACCTCGGCGCCTTCACCATGCACGTCACCTGACATTTCAGCGATTCCCTGAGCATTATCAGAAACAGGGCCGAAGGTGTCCATGGATACGATCACTCCCACGGTGGTCAAAAGGCCTGTGCCAGCAAGAGCGATTGCAAATAGTGACAGCAGAACCGAGCCGCCACCAATTAAGAACGCACCGTACACAGCGGCACTAATGAGAAGTGCAGAGTACACAGCGGACTCAAGTCCTAAGGAAATCCCGGAGAGAATGACTGTTGCGGGACCAGTAAGAGACGTTTTGGCAACGTCGTCGACTGGACGGCGATTTGTCTCGGTGAAGTAGGCGGTGAGTTGTTGGATCAATGCGGCAAGCACAATTCCAATAAATACTGCACCGATTACATACCAACGTGGATCAATCGTGTCGGCAGACTCTGCTGCAACGATTCCGCCCATGCCTTCAATTTCACTCCATGACTCAGGAACCCAGGTGAAGACCGCAAGGATCACCAGCACTGCTGAAATCGCAGCAGAGATAAAGAACCCGCGGTTAATCGAGGACATTCCGGAACGATCGCTTGCCCGTGGCGAAACAGCAAAGATGCCGACCACCGCGGTCAAAACACCGATTGCCGGAATCACAAGCGGAAGAACGAGACCAAGTTCGCCAAATGCGGTCTTGCCCAGAATGAGTGCTGCAACCAGAGTTACGGCGTAAGACTCAAATAGGTCCGCTGCCATACCGGCACAGTCACCGACGTTGTCACCCACGTTATCCGCGATCGTTGCCGCATTGCGGGGGTCATCTTCAGGAATACCTTGCTCGACCTTGCCCACAAGGTCAGCGCCCACATCAGCAGCCTTGGTGAAGATACCTCCACCAACACGCATAAACATTGCGAGCAGGGCTGCTCCGAAACCGAAACCTTCCAGAACTTTGGGCGCTTCGCCTTTGTAAACGAGCACTACGAGGGCAGCACCGAACAGGCCAAGACCAACAGTGAACATGCCGGCAACGCCACCCGTGCGGAATGCAATTTTCATTGCCTTCTGTTCGGTGCCGTCTTTAGCGGCGGCGGCGACGCGAACATTTCCGCGGACTGCGAGCCACATACCCATGTAGCCGGTAACGCCAGAGAACACTGCGCCGACAAGGAAGAAGATACTTCGACCGATTCGCTCACTGTTTGTATCTGCAGGCAACAGGAACAACACAAAGAAAACAACGACTGCAAAAATGGCCAGGGTCCTAAATTGACGACTCAAGAAGGCGGATGCGCCTTCTTGAATTGCCCCAGCGATTTCTTGCATACGCTCGGTTCCTTGGTCAGCGCTGAGTACTTGGCGTACCAGAATGGCTGCGACAAACAATGCTGCGATGGCAATGGCGGCAACGACAATCACAATTGTCTGGTTGCTTCCCTCCAACGTCACGTCTGCAAACTTGATCATTAGTCTCCTCATTAATTAGCGCGGTTTCGGTACCGCCACACGGCACACGTCCCTGTGCGACATCGAGCTGGTGCGAACACAAGCGTTGGCCACTAGAACATTGGGGGCGAGCCTACCGATTCGCGATCAGAATTACTCACAAGGTCAACAAAATGTGACTAATTCGAAGCCAAAGCCCGTTTTAAGGATTCGTAGATCGGTAGCAGGACGTCCACTCCTGTGAGGGAAAGCAACCGGGAAACCCGCTCAGTGTTCACCACCAGCTCTAGTCCGATTTCGGCTTCGCGAGCATGCTTGAGGGCAATGATCAGGCCACCCAAGCCCATTGAGTCAATAAAACCGACCCCAGAGAGATCAATTATTAGCGGCTTCCCGCCCATTCCCAGCAGCGGAAGAGCGGCGCCTGTGAACCTGTCTACTGTTTCAAGATCGAGATCCCCCGAACAGATCAAGATATTGACTCCTGCCCCGGAGTCGCCAACCCCGCTACTCACATCGAGTTCCATTGAACTACCTTGACAGAAAATTGCAATGTCGTCAGCCCAAGGCAAGATGTCCCCATGCTGCTGGATCCTCACTCCCTCATGGACACGGGTGAAGAAATTGTGCATCTTCGAGTAACTCCAGAGAATCCAGGCACAAAAGCACCGTGGCCCACGTGGGTCTCGCCCCAATTCCGCACTTCCGTGGATCGCGATGGAATCTCATTTTTGTGGAAGCACCAGGTCGATTTCGCAGAAAGTGCCCACAATCGGACAGATTCCATTCTTGCCACCGGAACTGCAACGGGCAAAACAATTGCCTTCAATGCACCAGCCGTAACGGAAGCGCTCAACGGCGGCACAGTCCTGTACGTCTCACCCACGAAAGCTCTGGCAGCCGATCAATATGACACCTTGGGTACTTGGAACATAGATGGGCTCCGAGCGGGCGTGTACGACGGCGATACTTCCCATGAGGACCGTCAATGGTTGCGCAAACATGCCAACTACCTTCTCACCAATCCAGACATGCTTCACTTTTCGATTTTGCCGGGCCATAAATATTGGGCGCATTATTTTCGGCACCTGAAGTTTGTGATCATCGATGAAGCACACGTATACAAAGGTGTCTTCGGTGCGCATGTCGCCATGATCATTCGGCGGCTACTGCGAATTGCAAATAAATACGGGGCTTCGCCCACAATCCTTGCTGCCTCCGCAACTTCGGGCAATCCCACTCTCAGTTTGGAAATGCTCACCGGGCGGCCTGCTACCGCATTCACAGAGAACACGGCGGCGATCCCACAGCGCACATTTGTTTTCTGGCAGCCGCCCACAATCCTTGACACCGATACCAGGCGAGGCGTACTTGATGAAAGCGCACGCCTGCTCGCTCGCATTGTCCCCAGTGGAGATCAAGTGGTTGCTTTTGCACGGTCACGGCACGGGGTTGAATACGTATCCCAGCACGCTAAAGACTTACTCGTCCAAGATTTTGAGCCCACTGATCTCGAGCACATGGTTCGCGCTTATCGTGGCGGTTACCTTGCGCACGAACGCCGCGAACTTGAGCAGCATCTGAGGTCTGGTGAGATTCGAGCAATGGCCGCGACGAACGCACTTGAACTTGGCATTGACATCACCGGGCTTGACATTGTGATTACCGCGGGCTGGCCAGGGACCAAAGCGTCTTTGTGGCAGCAGGTCGGACGCGCGGGTCGAAGCGGAACAAAGGCACTCGCGATTTTCATCGCGAGAGAAGATCCCCTTGACACGTATGTGCTTCACCACCCTGAAACGTTTTTTGATTCCGAAGTTGAAGTAGCAATCTCCAATCCCTCGAACGAATACGTATTGGCCCCACACCTCTGCGCTGCTGCTCAGGAGCTCCCGTTAACAACAGTTGACCTAACCGAGTATTTCCCTCCCAACGCACCAGAGGTTCTCAACACTTTGGTGGGGCAGGGATTGTTGCGCAAGCGTCCCTCGGGTTGGTTCTGGACTAGTGCCCGGTCAGCGAGCGCACTTGCTGACCTGCGCGGTACAGGGGGCGAAACGGTTCGGGTGGTTGAGCAAGGAACTGGGCGGCTATGCGGGTACGTAGACAATGCGGCATCTCACCGGACTGTGCATGAAGGGGCTGTCTACACGCACCAAGGAGAGACCTTTGTTGTACATGAACTTGACCTTGATGCAGCCGTTGCATTGGTGGAGGCGACTCCCGTGGATTACACAACCTTTGCACGCGATATCAGCAATATTCATGTAATCGGCGAAGAACTCTCCCACGAAATAACTCCGGGCCTTCGAATCCATTTTGGTGAAGTGGAGGTCACTTCACAAACTGTTTCATTTGCCCGCAGACACTTCACCGGTGAAAACCTAGGAGCCGTGCTTCTTGACCTACCGGTGCGATCACTTAAGACCAAAGCCGTGTGGTGGACTTTTCCACTGGACAAGACGGATGTTGACGACTCTGATATCGCCGGCGCAATTCACGGTGCCGAGCATGCGAGCATCGGGATGCTTCCCCTATTCGCTAGTTGTGACCGATGGGACATTGGTGGCGTTTCCACACCAACGCACCCTGACACGGGTGAAATCACAATATTTATCTACGACGGATTACAAGGTGGTGCCGGGATCGCCGAATTCGGATTCAACAATGCCTTGGATTGGATCACTGCGACCCTCGAGGCTGTACAAGCGTGCCCCTGCGATTTTGGCTGTCCAGGTTGCATCCAGTCACCAAAGTGTGGAAATGGCAATGAGCCACTCAGCAAAACTGGGGCGATCAAGGTCCTCACCCTGCTCAGTACCCGGCCCGAGCTGTAACCGCTAGGAAATCAAGATGAGAAAACCGTGCGAGTAACTCGGGTGCCGGCATTCGCACTTCAACAATAGCTTGTCCGTCCTTAATCTCACAAGCAGAGAGTTCGACCCCGTTGTGGGAACTGACCAAAGACGCGGCCACACACGGTTCACCGGCGGTTTGTACGGCAGCTATGGCGGCCAAGTCTGCATAACTTCCAAGAGTTGAGCGAGCCAGGGTTAATTGAACAAAAAGTAGAGAAACCATCCCGGCACAGCAAATTATCAGCGCCAGTGCAAGTGTGAGGACGGTCGCGCTCCCCTGTTCATTCCGCATTGATCCACTCACGCGGAGCCGTGTGGCTTTGAGATAGCTCCAAAGGAGTCGTACCCATAAAACTCACGCCAAATTCACCCGGCTTCGTGGATTCAACCAAGACTGTGTGCAGATCCCAAGTAATTTGCAACTGCGCATTGGGCTCATTTCGATGAAAGAATTCTCGAACTGAACTCTCGCCTGCGCCACGGGCCAACTCACGTGCCGCCGTACGTGTTGCATCACTAAGTGAGAGTGCTTGAACTCCCAGTGAAATCCCGGACAGAAAAACGAATGCGATCAGAAACAGAACCGGAACCATCAGCGCCGTTTCAAGTGTGGCCATTCCCTCGTCTTTGCGCAGGGCAGAGCGATTCCTTGGGTTGGCTGGCCAACCCAAGGAATCAACAGTATGAATTGTCACTTTTAACCAAAGAACCGTGAGAATGCGTTGCTTATGATCGACCACAACAGGTCTCGCACGCTGTCGCTCGTCAACAGCTTGAGCAAAACACCACCAAGTCCGGCAACCGCAACTGTCCCCACCGCGTATTCAGCGGTGGTGAGCCCAGTGTCGTCCTTGAGCGCTGTCATGATTTTCGCGGATTTTGTTTCCATTAGTGCCTCTCTGTATCCCGACTTTCGGTAACAGGATGAGTCTTCGTGAACTAGACGCACGCAAACAGACGCAAACTACACTCTGTGGATGGCAGGTCACCCCGGAAGAAAGCCTGTGGATGCAGCGAGGGATGCGACAATCGGGATAACTCCCAAGGCAAAAAATCCGGGTAGGAAACACACGGCTAATGGGATAACAGCCTTGACTCCCGCTGTTCGTGCGGCCACCTCCACTCGAGATCGGTGCTCACGACGCATCTCACTTGCGATGCCTAGCAACACTGACTCAAGCCCAGCCCCACTGTCGTAAGAGCGCATGACACTGCGCGCAAGTTGACCTAGTGTGGGGTCACTAGCCAGCGCGCTCCACGCATCACGAGGGTCGGCTCCCAACTCAATCGCTGCTATCACCGGAGATAGTCGCATGCGGACGGGACTATCAAGCATTGCCGCGGTAGCGGCGGCCAACGAGCTGCGCATAGTCGCCCCGGAAGCCAGAGTGGCTGCAAGTAGGTCAATGAGGACGGGAGTATCTAAAGCAAGTTTCGCTGCTTCAGCGTCTGAGGGACCACTATCGCGTTTACTCAATATTCGGATTAAGAGCGTTCCGGCGAGGGCGCCAATGACTAGCCCCATGAATCCGCCGAATGTCGCGCCCAGCAGCGCCCCACCCACTATGCCGGTCACGCGCAAAATTGTTGGTGAGAGTGCACTCGTTTTCGTATCCTGCTTTTTTGATTCACCGTGAATAATTCGAGTAAGTCGATTACGTGGTCTTCGTTGTGTCGGCAGCGGCTTCATAAACAAGTAGACGCTGAACGCGGTCAGGGTCGCGGCGATCACAATCACAACATCTCCTCGACACCGTGAGCTATCCGTGACGTCCACCATAAACCCAGCAGTGTTAATCCCCCGCCAAAAATGAATGTTCCTAAGCCGAGCAGACTGGAAAAGAACCACGTCAAGGGCTGTGCGCCAAGCATGTAACCCAAGCCAATCCCGACAATGGGTAGAAAACCCAACGTAGCCGCAGTTGCGCGAGGCCCCGCTAATTCGGCTTCAAGATGCCCGCGAATTTCTTGCTGTGCCCGCATTGACAAATAGAGCGAGGAAATACTGGCGGCCAATCCGGCACCACTATTAATTCCCACCCGCCAACATGCGGCGAGGTATGTGAGTTCGGGCCGTGCCTCGGCATCAAGGGCTAAGGCCTCGATTGTGTCACCGTGGGCAATAGCGGCGCGGTGAGCAAAGGGCCACACTTTCGGGCCCACATTGATCAGTGCCGCATCCGGTGCGTGACCAGCCTTTAGCTCAGCGACGAGAACTGAGATTGCCCCTAGTGTTTCCTCTCGCTGCTCACTGATCGCCTTTCGCCCCTGACTTCCCCACTTTCGAGTAAATCTGGCAGGGACAGTGAATCTTCCACCTAAGAACTGCTCCCCCGTTTCGGCGGAACTCAAATTATTGAGTCGAGATCGAGCCCGAACGGGGATAAAAAACCAAGCACTCAATCCGGCAGCAAAAGCCGCACACAAAATCACCGGCTACCTTGCTCACAACGATTTAGTAACTCGATCCAACCCGATTGCCTGACCCATTGCCCGTTACTTCGGGTCAGTGCTGGACGAGTGGTCACCAAACCACTCTCACTAAAGTCAAGGACGTGGATGCTGTCCACGTAGCGGCGCCCACCATGACGAGCGAGATGAATGACCGCATCAAGACCTGAACCAATCAGAGCGTGAAGTGCCTCACGCTCTATTCCAGCCGTTAAACCTAGTGCCGCGAGTCGGGCAGGAACCGCTTGTGGACTGTTCGCATGCACCGTGCCACAGCCACCTTCATGACCAGTATTGAGCGCAGTAAGTAATTCAACGACTTCCGGGCCGCGGACTTCGCCTACCACTATTCGATCCGGTCGCATGCGTAAAGAGGTCCGTACCAGATCGCGCAGAACAATCGATCCTTTGCCTTCAATGTTGGCTAAACGACTTTGCATGCGGACCACATGTGGATGCGCAGGATTGAGTTCAGCAGAATCTTCGACGACAACAATTCGGTGCGCTGGATCCACGTGGGCGAGCAACGCTGAGAGGACTGTCGTCTTGCCGGTCCCTGTTCCCCCACTAATGAGAAAAGCAAGCCGCCCACGAATTATGGAAACGAGAAGGTCAGCAACCGATTCATCAATTGACCCGGCCGCGACCAAAGACTCCAAGGTAAAGGATCTTGCACTGGGAATTCGCAGCGAAACAATCGTTCCGTCCGTTGAGATTGGCGGAAGGACACAATGTAGGCGTGTTCCATCGCGCAGTTGTGCGTCCACCATTGGTGAGGCGTCATCTAGTCGACGCTCCGCGGTCGAAGCCAACCGCTGAGCTAGTCGTCGAACTTCCTGGTCTGAACCAAATTTAATGTCAGTGAGTACCAGCCCTTGCCCGCGATCACACCACACTGAATCCGGGCCGTTAACCAACACATCAGTTACGCCACGTTCCTCAAGCAGCGGCTGCAGAACACCAGCGCCATTAAACTCCCGCTCGAGAATAAGCACTAACTCGTCAACTGACTCCTCGCTGAGAACCACCCCCTCCTCTCGTAGCGCACCAAGAACGTGCGAGTGAGATGCAACCGCATTGGATGTAATCAGGCGATTTCGAACTCTATTTGCCAGTGCCTGGTTCATGCCGCATTTTTGGAGCCGTGTTTTTGCACCTCACCCAGCAATACTTCGCACACTTGCCGGTATCCGGAATTAGTGCCTGGTGGATCCCCTTCATCAGCACGTGTCGTCATAGCAGGCATAAAGGCGATCTCAGTGACCTCCTGGCAGTCTAAGGCGCTGGAGACATCCGGTAAACCTAAACCTTTTGAGTCGCTGATCAAAACAAACTGGACCTGACCACCGGACTTTCCCACCCATTGGGAAACTGCAATGCTTGCAGCAATCGCGCGAACGTGATTGCGGGTGATCACACAAGTGACCATGCTCCGCCCGATCAGAAGCTCATTGCATTCACTGTGTTCACGCGGAAGGTCAAGGACAACAAGATCAAATGCGCGCCTTGCAGCATCAATGACCGCGGCCACGATTTCCACGCTCACGCCACCCAAGCAGGATCGGCTCTGTGAAAGGAACGCCACACCGTTGGCTCGGGGCAGAGCTGCCGCCAGGGTGTCCGCAGATATGCGTCCCGAACCTGGATCGATGTCAGACCAACGTGTGCCCGGGATCTCTTCCGCCCCAAAGACGAGATCTATTCCGCCACCAAATTGATCGAGGTCAATGACAACCGCGCTCATCCCGCGCGTAACCGCATGTGTAGCAAGATTCACCGCGAATGTCGAAGCACCAACCCCGCCGCTCCCAGCGAAAACGGAAATCACATTGGAACTCAAAATCCCCTCGGTGGGCGCGGGAATTGCGACCTCGGTCAGTACCTCTGTTAACCAGAAACTGGCGGTGGGCAGCTCCAACACGTTTTCAGCGCCAAGCGCCACCGCGTGCCGCCAAACGTCTCGCTCCGAGATCGATTCGGGAGCAACTACCTGCCCTGTTTCACTTTTTGTATGCACGACTAGCAAGTGGGGTCGGCGCGGAACAAGATTCTCAATGCATTTCCCTGCCAGGTCTGAGCCCACCAAAACAAATTCTGCTCCCTCCCACAGATCTCTGGCAATCAACGGCGACTCGGCGACCCGCAGATCAAAATCAAGCGAATCTACGACGGCTTTAGTGTGATTCATGAGGCGCTGATCCGTAGTGACCAAAAGCAATACCCGCGGTGAATGTGACATGGTCTAACCCAATGCCACGGCGACACATTTGTTAATAGTCAATTTCAAGGGTGTGGACAACTCTCTCAATGCGTTATCGTGGTCCCATGCCAGTCGCCGCCTTCTTCGACTTAGACAAGACCATTTTGGCTAAATCTAGCTCCTTTGTGTTTGCAAAGCCTTTCTACAAAGAAGGTCTCATCGGGCGAACCGACGTCATGCGCAGCGCGTATGCCCAGTTCATGTTTCTCACGTCCGGCGCTGATCACGATCAAATGGAGTCAATGCGGGATTACATGTCCGAGCTCGTCACCGGTTGGGAGGCCGCAAAAGTTCAGGCAATTGTGGCCGAAACACTCGACACCCTGATTGACCCACTTGTCTACCAGGAAGCTATTGACTTAATTAGTTTTCATAAAGAGCAAGGTCACACGGTCATCGTCATTTCAACCTCGGGAAACGAAATGGTGGAGCCAATTTCCGCTCGCCTCGGTGCTGATATTGCGATTGGAACCCAAATCGCAATAGTTGACGGCAAATACACGGGTGAAATAATCTTCTATGCATACGGTGAAGGCAAAGCCGAAGCAATGCAATCCCTAGCGATTGAACACGGGTTTGATCTCGACGAGTGCTTTGCCTACTCCGACTCGTACACAGACCTACCCATGCTTAACGCCGTTGGTAATCCGCGAGCGGTCAATCCCGACAGTGGTCTTCGCGCAGTCGCAATCGAGCGAAACTGGGCAGTACTTGATTTTGAAAAACCAGTCTCCATGCAGGCTAAAGTTGAAAAACGTCAGGCAATCGCGGCTAGCGCTGGCGTAGCCATAGGAGCCGTTGCACTTGGACTCACTTGGTATGCCAAACGCCACAGTATTCGTGCCTAAAATTCGTGCCTAAATAACAACCGCCCTGGCGCCGAGCCCGAGGCTTGCCGAAAACCACTTAAAGTAACTCTCAATTCCCGCTTGGTTTCCTGTGGAGAAATCTCGAATTGCCGCGACATAGGCTGTTCGGGTTGATTCGAACATTCCATTTTCGGGAATCGAAAAGTTTGAAGGATCAACACTTCGCGCACTCAACACAGTTCGTACAACCGCGCGGGCGACGAGACCTGAGCCCCAAGTAAATGGGCGCAGTCGCATGATTTCACCATGGACGTAACCAGCCTCAACAACTGCCGGTACTTTCGTGGTTGAACATTGTATGGACAGTCGCATGAGCGCGCCCGGAATTTCCTGATACTCCGGCAGTGATCCGATGTGCAGCGGGTCATCAGCTTTTTGAGTTACACGTGGGCGAGCGAGTTCGTTTATGTCAACGAATTTCCTGGCGGCAATTGTGTGTAGCCCGGTGATTACCTGGAGTGGAGCACGCGTCCAGATTTCACCCATTTTGGGAGCCTCTGCCGTGATGGCCAAGCTGGCGGCGAGGACCTCTCCCATCGGTGATTGCTCAACACCCACCAGATCTGCACCTTCCAAGGCCGCCGAGTCCGCACCGCCCCTCGCTATTGAAGATTGGGCGACTTCCCGTGATGCCGCACGGACATCTCGGCGCCACAGCAATTCATCAATATCTGCGCGGGCGGCGCCGGTGAGCTCTCGGACTAGTTCCCACTGAGTGATCTGTTCGAGGGTCGGCATGTCACAACCGTACATATCTAAAAATGATGCCGCGTCAAAAGACCCCGATTGTTAAATCATGGCCATACTGTGTCCAAAAGTTCGGTAAGTTTGTCTCACCCGTTATTTAAGGAGCTTTTCCCACATGAATGATCCGAACGAAACCCTGTCCAATTTGGCGCACGAGAACCGCACCTTCGCGCC